>NZ_QFXN01000070.1:0-8175 GCF_003144775.1 Enterobacter sp. CGMCC 5087
TTTCCACGCCACCGCCAGCGACGAGCCGCCGAGCGACAGGTTGGCGCCGATTTCCGACGGCATCACCATCCCTTCCTTGCCCGTTTCGGCAATGGTCTGAATGATGGTCGGCGTAAACACGCGATGCATCCCGGTCATCACCAGCAGCGGCCAGAGCGCGCCCATGATGGCGACGGAGAGCCAGCCCAGGTAGCCGTGAATGGTGTAGACCAGCGCGGAGATGGCGCTACCGATCCAGATCCCCAGCGGGCCAATCAGCACGATGGCGAGCGGGGCGGCAATCAGCACGATCAGCATCGGCTTGAGGAAGTTTTTCGTCACCGCCGGGGTAATACGATCCACCCAGCGTTCGATGTATGACAGGCACCAGGTCATCACCAGCGCCGGGATCACCGTGTAGGTGTATTTCACCGCCGTCACCGGAATAAAGGCGAACTCAACGTGCTCGCCCTGCGCGGCTTTCGCCATCAGCTCGATAAAGCTCGGGTGCACCAGCACGCCCGCGATGGCGATGGCCAGCGACATGTTGGTTTTGAATTTCACCGCCGCCGAGGCCGCCACCATCAGCGGCAGGAAGAAGAAGGCGCCGTCGCCGATGACGGTCAGAATAGTGAGCGTCGGCGCGCCTTTTGGCAGCACGCCGGTCATCTCGAGGATCATCGCCAGCAGCTTGACCATCGAGCCGCCGATGATCGCCGGGATCAGCGGAGACATGGTGCCGATCAGTGCGTCGAGGATCCCGGCGCCAACGCGGCGTAAGGTCAACTTCTGCGGACCTTCCGGCACCGCGGGCAGCAGGTCAGCGGGCAGCAGGCTTACCACTTCGCGGTACGCCTGTGAAACCGTGTTGCCAATAATGACCTGGCACTGGTTGTCGTTGCGTACCACGCCGAGCACGCCGCTGATGCTTTTCAGGCGCGCTGCGTCGGTCAGGCTTTCGTCTTTCAGTACGAAACGCAGACGCGTCATGCAGTGGGTGACGGCGACGATGTTCTCTTTGCCGCCCAGCGCGCTGATAACGTCGTTCGCCAGCGCAGCGTAATTTTTGGCCATCGGATGTGATCCTGTTATTGTTGTGAGACATGTAGGAAACCGGTTCCACATAATCATCATGAGTTTCTTTGGATGAAACAAGATCGCTTTTTGACCATTTTTTCGTTTCGTGATGCAGATCGCAATGGTGTAGCAAAAGCGTGATTTCACCGCTGCGACAATTTTTTTGCAGTGCAGTACACTGCGCTCCATCAGATTCAGACGGAATAATAATATGACCACGATGCTTGAAGTGGCGAAGCGGGCAGGCGTTTCGAAAGCCACGGTGTCCCGGGTGCTGTCGGGAAATGGCTACGTCAGCCAGGAGACCAAAGACCGGGTGTTTCAGGCCATTGAAGAGAGCGGCTATCGCCCGAATTTGCTGGCGCGAAACCTGGCAACCAAACGTACCCAAACGCTGGGACTGGTGGTGACGAACACCCTCTATCACGGCGTCTACTTTAGCGAGCTGCTGTTTCACGCCGCGCGCATGACGGAAGAAAAGGGGCGGCAGCTGATCCTCGCGGACGGCAAGCACAGCGCGGATGAAGAGCGCGAGGCGATCCAGTACCTGCTCGATATGCGCTGCGACGCGGTGATTATCTATCCGCGCTTCCTGAGCGTGGAAGAGATGGATGAGATCGTCGAGAAGTGCGAGCAGCCCATAATGGTGCTCAACCGCCGCCTGCGGAAAAACAGCAGCCACTGCGTCTGGTCAGATCATAAAGCCTCCAGCCAGGAGGCGGTGTCGCAGCTGATTGCGAAAGGGCACCGGGAGATCGCGTTTATCACCGGCTCGCTGGATTCTCCCACCGGGGTTGAGCGTCTCTCCGGCTACAAGGACGCGCTGGCGCAGCACGGTATTCCGCTGCGCGAGGGCCTTATTGCGCAGGGGAAGTGGAACCCCGCCAGCGGCGCGGCGGCGGTATCGGAACTGCTTGCTCGCGGTGAGCGCTTTACGGCGCTGGTGGCGAGCAATGACGATATGGCAATCGGTGCCATGAAGCAGCTGCACGACAGCGGCGTGGCCGCCCCGGACGCGGTGTCGGTGATCGGTTTCGACGACGTGGCCATCGCGCCCTACATCGTGCCGTCGCTTTCCAGCGTGCGTATTCCGGTGACGGAGATGATCAAAGAGACCATCAGCCGACTGATCTTCATGCTCGACGGCGGTGAGTTTAAATATCAGCAAACCTTTTCCGGCGAGCTGGTGCTGCGCGACTCGGTTATTGATGGCCCGCACCGCTGATGTCGACAGCTGTCATCGTCATAAGTGACGATGACAGCGCCGTCGTAATTTTTAAATTCATCTAAATCAATAGGTTAATTATTGGCACGGTTTATGAATATCTCCGCGCATAACTGTAATGCTGGAGAAGCAGATGAACCGTTTTATTATGGCCGATGCCAGTAAGTGTATTGGCTGCCGTACCTGTGAAGTGGCGTGCGTGGTTTCCCATCAGGCGGAGCAGGACTGCGCGTCGCTCACCCCTGACACCTTCCTGCCGCGCATCCACGTCATTAAAGGCGTGAATATTTCCACCGCCGCCATCTGTCGCCAGTGCGAAGACGCACCGTGCGCGAACGTCTGCCCGAACGGGGCGATTAAACGCGAGAAAGGCTTTGTGCACGTCATGCAGGAGCGCTGCATTGGCTGCAAAACCTGCGTGGTCGCCTGCCCGTACGGCGCGATGGAGGTGGTTGTCCGTCCGGTGGTACGCAACAGCGGCATGGGGCTGAGCGTACGTGCGGAGAAAGCCGAAGCCAACAAATGCGATCTTTGCTATCACCGCGACGCCGGTCCGGCCTGCATGGAAGCCTGCCCGACGTATGCGCTGGTCTGCGTGGATCGCGACAAGCTTGAGCAGATGAGCGCCGAAAAGCGCCGTCGCGCGGCATTCGACACGTCGTCATCGCTGCTGTTCTGAACCCTATGTGCAGTAACGGCGTACAGCTGCGCGTGCGCGGCAAGGTGCAGGGCGTGGGGTTTCGCCCCTTCGTCTGGCAGCTGGCGCAGGCGCTTCAGTTGACCGGTGACGTCTGCAATGATGGAGAGGGCGTGCTGGTGCGCCTCGCGGGTAATGGGGGGGCCTTTACCGCGAGGCTGCATCAGGACTGCCCGCCGCTGGCACGCATTGACCACGTTGAAACGCAGCCGTTTACCTGGGCGCAGGTGCCGGAGGACTTTACCATCCGCCACAGCGCGGGCGGGGCGATGGACACCCAGATTGTTCCCGACGCCGCGACCTGTCCGGCGTGCCTGGCTGAAATGCGCGACCCCGGCGAGCGCCGCTATCGCTATCCGTTTATCAACTGCACCCACTGCGGGCCGCGGTTCACCATTATTCACGCCATGCCCTACGACCGCCCGGCCACGGCAATGGCGCCATTCCCGCTCTGTGTGCCGTGTGAAGCAGAGTACCGCAATCCTGCCGACCGCCGTTTTCACGCCCAGCCGGTAGCCTGCCCGGACTGCGGGCCAGCGCTGGAATGGCGTGCGGGCGACATCACCGCTTCCCGTGAGGCTGCGCTGAGCGCGGCGGTGGCGATGCTGAAAAGCGGCGGCATAGTCGCGGTCAAAGGGCTGGGTGGTTTTCATCTCGTCTGCGACGCGCGTAATCCGCAGGCGGTCGGGACGCTTCGGGTACGCAAGCAGCGTCCCGCGAAGCCGCTGGCGGTGATGATCCAAAACGCGGACGGCGTGCCGGAGGCGATCCAGACGCTGTTACGCTCCTCCGCAGCGCCGATTGTGCTGACCCCAAAAGCCTCGCTTCCCGGGTTTCCCGAAGGGATTGCACCCGGGCTCGATTGTATTGGCATCATGCTTCCCGCTAACCCGCTGCAACACCTTCTGATGATGGACTGCCAGCGCCCGCTGGTGATGACTTCCGGTAACCTCAGCGGCAGACCGCCTGCCATGACCAACCAGCAGGCGCTGGATGAACTCGGCGACATCGCGGACGGCTTCCTGCTGCACAACCGCGATATCCTGCAACGAATGGACGATTCGGTGGTGGATCGGGACGGCGCGATGCTTCGCCGCGCGCGCGGTTTTGTGCCGGATGCCGTCACGTTGCCTGCGGGTTTTGAGAATCTCCCCGCCATGCTATGCACCGGCGCGGAGATGAAAAACACCTTCTGCCTGGTGCGTGGTAGCCAGGCGGTGCTGAGCCAGCATTTTGGCGATCTCGGTGACGAGGGCGTCGAAGCGCAGTGGCGAGGCGCGCTCTCGCTGATGCAGAAAATTTACGCCTTCCAGCCGAAGCGCGTGGTGTGCGACGCCCATCCGGGCTATCACACACAACGATGGGCGCAGGCGCAGGGGCTGCCGGTCGAAACCGTACTGCACCATCACGCCCACGCGGCGGCGTGCCTGGCGGAGAACGGCTGGCCGCTCGACGGCGGAGACGCGATTGCCCTGACGCTGGACGGGATCGGCATGGGCGAGAACGGCGCGCTGTGGGGTGGGGAGTGCCTGCGGGTGAACTATCTCGCGTGCGAGCGTCTGGGCGGGCTGCCTGCCGTTGCGCTGCCGGGGGGCGATCTGGCGGCGCGGCAGCCGTGGCGCAATCTGCTCGCCCACTGCCTGGCGTTTGTCCCTGACTGGCAGCTGTACCCGGAAACGCGCGCGGTTCAGCGTGAAAACTGGCCGCTGCTGGCAACGGCGATCCGGCGCGGCATCAACGCGCCGCAGGCCTCGTCCTGTGGTCGCCTGTTTGATGCGGTCGCCTGCGCGCTGGGTATTGAAACCCAATCCTGGGAAGGTGAAGCGGCCTGCCGGCTGGAAGCGCTGGCCTCGCAGTGCGCGGGCGTCGACCATCCGGTGACGTTGTCTGTCGACAACCTTGCGCTTTTCTGGCGGCAGTGGCTAGCCTGGCAGGCTGAGCCCTGCGAGCGCGCGTGGGCGTTTCACGACGCGCTGGCAAAAGGGCTGGCGGAACTCGCCGCGCGCCATGCCCGACGCCTGTCGCTGTCGACAATCTGTCTCAGCGGCGGCGTGCTGCACAACCGTCTGCTGCGCGCGCGCCTGCGTCATTATCTTTCTGACTTTACGCTTCTTTTTCCTTCGCGCCTGCCCGCAGGTGACGGAGCGATCTCCTTCGGGCAGGCGGCGATCGCCGCTGCCCGGTCATGTTCACAAAGGACTTAAAATGTTACGACTCTTACGCAATGAACCTCGCGCCGCGCTTCTGCTGCTGGCTCTGGTAATGGCAAACCTGCTGGCCTGGGGATGGGCATGGCACGCATTTAGCGGCAGCACGGCGTTGATGGCCGCCAGCCTGCTGGCGTGGTGCTACGGGCTGCGTCACGCGGTGGACGCTGACCACATCGCGGCCATTGATACCGTGACGCGTAAGATGATGCAGCAGGGCAAACGTCCGTCCGGCGTGGGGGCGTGGTTCTCGCTGGGGCACTCCACCATCGTGGTGCTGGCCTCCATTGCTATCGCCGCGACCGCGACGGCGTTTCAGAAAAACATGGAATGGTTCCACGAAACCGGCAGCCTGATTGGCACCGCCGTTTCCGCCACCTTCCTGCTGGCTATGGCGCTGGTGAACATGGTGATCCTGCGCGGCGTCTGGCGCAGTTTTCAGGCGCTGAAACAGGGCAGGCCCGTGCAGGGCGACATCACTCTCCCTGCCCAGGGCGGCGTCATGAACTGGCTGTTTGGCAAAACCTTCCGCCTGGTGAATAAAAGCTGGCAGATGTACCTGGTCGGTTTCCTGTTTGGCCTCGGCTTTGACACGGCTACCGAGATTGGCGTGCTGGGGATCTCTGCCGCCAGCGCGTCAAGCGGGATGTCGGTGTGGTCAATCATGGTCTTCCCGGCGCTCTTCGCCAGCGGCATGGCGCTGGTGGATACCCTCGATAACCTGCTGATGGTCGGTGCCTACGGCTGGGCGTTCAACAAGCCGCAGCGCAAGCTCTACTACAACATGACCATTACCGGCACCTCCGTGGTGGTGGCGCTGTTTATCGGCGGGCTGGAAGCGCTGGGTCTGCTGATGGACAAATTTGCCCTCAGCGGCGGCGTGTGGGATCTGATTGGCGCGGTAAACGACAACCTGGGCAACGCCGGGTTTGTTGTGGTCGGGCTGTTTGTCGCCTGCTGGCTGATCTCCATGGTCAACTACCGCTGGCGCGGCTACGACGCGCTGGTGGTACGTTCCTGAACCGGCTCCTGCACGGCGCAACCTCCGCGACTTCCTCAATGGCTGGCGCATAGCGGCATACCGATAAAAAGATGCTGAAAATATAGGTCTTTTGCGGAATAAAATATATTCCGCATTCTTCGCTTGTGTGAAATAGCGAGAAAGATAATTGAGTTATTTATAAAAATTCGCCATGATTTGCCTCCGGCCGATCATGTCTTTTTAGACTGAGTTGGCTGCGAATAATAAAACAGAATGATGTTTTTAATCTGTTTCAGATTAAAATATTTACGAAAATAATAAATAAGGGATTGATAGCGATGATATATCTGCTTTGCATTTATTTTATGAATAGGATTCGTAAAAAAAAGCTCCAGGATATCGGGGCGGTGAATAATAATATCCAAAGGTTAAGTAAGCATGACCCTTTAGCAGGCCGGGTAGGCGAAGCGCCACCCGGCAAAACGAGGGTTAAGCAGGTAGCAATTTCAGCAGAGCGAAAGCCTCCTTCATCCGATCTTCACTGACCACAAAAGCGCGTAGTTGATCCTCGCTGTCTACGCCATGCGCGACCATTCCCTGCTGTTCGAGGGTTATTTTCCAGCTCAGATCCTGACGCTGCGTTTCACCGGCAAGATGCAGCGGTAATTCTGGCGTTTTGACTTTAATCAGCATGGCGGGTAATTTCAGCGGCGCGCTGCCGCCGAGCAGGTTTTTCGCCAGATACATCGCGCTTAATTGAATTGGCTGTAAAAAGGGTAGTACCTGACCGTTAATTTCAGCGCAGTCACCTAACGCGTAAATATCAGGTTGCGTGGTTTGAAGGTAGCTATTTACCTTCACGCCACGCTGTATTTCGGCGCCTGCGCGATGCGCCAGCTCGGTTTCCGGGCGCAGGCCTGTTGCCGCGATTACCGCATCCACCTCAACGCTGCGGCTGCGGTCGAGCGTGGCACGAATGCCGCCTTCGGTTTTGCTCAGGCTTTGCAGCTGCGATTTCAACAGCAGATGCACCCCCATGTCGGTCAGGCGATGCTGTAAGCGACTGCTTACTTCTGCGGGCATCAGCGACGACAGAATGCTTGCCGCGTGGTCGACCAGAGTCACGGATTTTCCCGCCCGGCAGAAATCCATCGCCAGCTCGGTGCCTATCAGCCCGCCGCCGACAATCATCACGCGCTGCGCGTCGCGAAGCGCCGTTTCGCTGGCCTGATACTCCTGCTGGCTGTTGAGGGTGATCGTCAGCTCGCGGCCTTCAACCGGCGGCACAAACGCAGAGGCACCCGTGGCCAACACCAGTTTGTCGTACTGCCAGGTTTTCTCTTTTGCTTTCACCTCGTGGGCGGCAGCGTCGATATCGGTGACCCAGGTGTAAGGGAACAGACGCAGGTTAAACTGTTCTGCGAACTCACCCGCCGTCTGGCGGGTGAGGTCTTCGGCGCGCTGATTCTGGCTAATGACGTGGCTCAGATCGGGCTTGTTGTACTCGTCCATGCTGTCGGCGGCGATTACCGTCAGCGGCACGCTGGCGTCCTGCTTGCGGATGTTTTTCACCAGCTGGCGGGCGGCAAAGCCCGAGCCGATGATGACGATACCGTTGTTCATTTTGCCTCCGTACCCAGTTCGTCAAAGACGTCTTTCCCGAGTGAACATTCCGGGCAGAGGAAATTGTCCGGCACGTCACTCCACGGCGTGCCCGGCGCAACGTCCTGCAGCGGCTCGCCCAGTTCAGGATCGTAAATCCACTGGCAGACGCTGCACTGCATGCGCGGTCCGGGATCGGCGGCTGTCGCGGCGGCGCAGGCGCAGGTTTCCTGCTGTGCGGTCGGTTCGGCAGCTTGCGGAAGCGGTGCGAGCGCCCACTGACGGGCAATGTCGCGGCCGTGCTGGCGGCAGACCTCCAGGGCGTCAATATCCGGCCGCCATTTCGCCTTCAGGCTGAGGGACATCTCAAAGCCCGCATCCTGCAGGCGGGTAGACAGACGGTCTA
>NZ_QFXN01000071.1:0-3155 GCF_003144775.1 Enterobacter sp. CGMCC 5087
AACGCAGGCCGGTCATCTCTTCTACCAGACCGGCAATTTTCGGCATCATCACGTTGTTCATGGTGGAGGAGCCCACCAGCACGCCCTTAGAGCGGAAGACGTTGGTCAACACCTCGTTCTTATCGCTGCGCGCCACGTTGAAGATTTTCACCGCCACGTTGGGGTCCACTTCGTTGATGCCCTGGGCAATGGCGTCCGCCATCATGCGGGTGTTGTTGGACATGGTGTCGTAGAAAATAGTGATGCGGTCTTCCTGATAGTCCGCCGCCCATTTCAGGTAGAGCTCCACAATCTGGGTGGGATTTTCACGCCACACCACGCCGTGGGAGGTGGCAATCATGTCCACCGGCAGGTTGAAGCCGAGGATCTCGGTGATTTTTGGCGTCACCAGGCGGCTGAACGGCGTCAGGATGTTGGCATAGTAGCGCTGGCACTGCTCGAACAGCTCGGTCTGGTCCACTTCGTCGTTGAACAGGCGCTCGTCGCAGTAGTGCTGGCCGAAGGCGTCGTTGCTGAACAGCACCGCGTCGCCGGTCATGTAGGTCATCATGCTGTCCGGCCAGTGCAGCATCGGGGTTTCCACGAAGATCAGCTGCTTGCCGTTGCCGATATCCAGCGCGTCGCCGGTTTTCACGGTGTGGAAGTTCCACTCCGGATGGTGGTGGTGGCCGTTGATCGAGTCGATGGCGTTGGTGGTGCAGTAGATCGGCGTGTTCGGGATGTAAGACATCAGCTCGGTCAGCGCGCCGGCGTGGTCCTCTTCCGCGTGGTTGATGATGATGTAGTCGATGGCGTCTAGGTCGATTTCGCTGCGCAGGTTCTGCACGAACTCGCGGCTGAACTTGTGATCGACGGTATCGATCAGCACGTTTTTTCCTTCGCGGATGAGATAGCTGTTGTAGCTGCTGCCGCGCAGCGTTTTGTATTCCGTCCCGTGGAAATCGCGCACTTCCCAGTCACGTTGACCGACCCAATGAATGTTATTTTTAACCAGAATAGACATAGCAACCTCTACGTAATACAGCATTTTCAAATAAGATGATTTGCCTATATCAAGTTACGTGCCAGTTTTTAATTTATTGATTTTGCTTAATTAATTTTTTTATGATTCGTAATGGGTAGTCATTATGACTATCAAAAGCAGTGTCAATATGACAACATGCATTGTCAAAATGACAGCGAGGTCACTATGAGCTTTTCCGTAGACGTGCTGGCGAAGATAGCCATTGAGCTGCAGACCGGTATCGGCCATCAGGACCGCTTTCAGCGGCTGATCTCCACGCTGCGCCACGTGCTTGAGTGCGATGCGTCCGCGCTGCTGCGCTACGAGGGGCGGCAGTTTATTCCGCTGGCTATCGACGGGCTGGCGAAGGACGTGCTCGGGCGGCGTTTTACCCTTGAGGGCCATCCGCGTCTGGAAACCATCGCCCGCGCGGGTGACGTGGTGCGCTTCCCGGCGGACAGCGATTTGCCCGACCCGTACGACGGGCTTATTCCCGGACAGGAGAGCCTCAAGGTGCACGCCTGTATCGGCCTGCCTTTATTTGCCGGACAAAACCTGATCGGCGCACTGACCCTTGACGGCCTGTCACCGGACCAGTTCGACACCTTTAGCGACGAAGAGCTGCGCCTGATTGCCGCCCTGGCCGCCGGGGCGCTGAACAATGCCCTGCTGATTGAACAGCTGGAGAGCCAGAACATTCTTCCCGGTAGCCCGAGGGCGTTTGAGCAGGTGACGCAAACGGAGATGATCGGCCTTTCTCCGGGCATGGCGCAGCTCAAAAAAGAGATTGAGATTGTCGCCGCCTCAGATTTGAACGTGCTGATCTTCGGGGAAACCGGCACCGGTAAGGAGCTGGTGGCGAAGTCCATTCACGAAGCGTCGCCGCGCGCGGTGAACCCGCTGGTGTATCTCAACTGCGCCGCGCTGCCGGAAAGCGTGGCGGAAAGCGAGCTGTTTGGTCACGTAAAAGGGGCGTTTACCGGAGCCATCAGCAACCGCAGCGGCAAGTTTGAAATGGCCGATAACGGCACGCTGTTTCTGGATGAAATCGGCGAGCTCTCCCTGTCGCTGCAGGCCAAGCTGCTGCGCGTGTTGCAGTACGGCGACATCCAGCGCGTGGGGGATGACCGCAGTCACCGAGTGGACGTTCGCGTGCTGGCGGCAACGAACCGCGACCTGCGTGAAGCGGTGGTGGCAGGGCAGTTCCGAGCCGACCTGTTCCATCGCCTGAGCGTGTTCCCGCTTACCGTGCCGCCGCTGCGCGAGCGCGGGGACGACGTGGTGCTGCTGGCGGGCTTTTTCTGCGAGCAGTGCCGTCTCAGGATGGGGCTTTCCCGCGTGGTGCTGAGCCCGGGGGCGAGGGCGCATCTGCTGAGCTACGGCTGGCCGGGCAACGTGCGCGAGCTGGAGCACGCGATTCACCGCGCGGTGGTGCTGGCGCGGGCGACGCGTTCGGGTGACGAAGTTGTGATCCACGCGCATCATTTTGCGCTGCAGGATGAAACCGCACCGGCAATCGCCCAGGCTCTACCAGAAACGGTGAATGAAAATCTGCGCGAAGCCACTGAGGCGTTTCAGCGTCAGATGATTACCCGCGCGCTGGAGCAGAATAACCGCAGCTGGGCGGCGTGCGCGCGGGCGCTGGAGATGGACGTCGCCAACCTGCACAGGCTGGCGAAGCGTCTGGGACTGAAGGGTTAGATAATGCCGGCCTGATAGAAATCCTGCAGGTTGATGGCGCCGCACAGCCTGCCGGCGTCATCCACCACCGGTGCGGCGGTAATTTTGCGCTTCATCAGCACCTCTTTGGCTTCAATGGCGCGGCTCTCGGCGTTCAGCGTCAGCCCGCCTTTGGTCATGGCGTCCGACACTTTGGTTTCCAGCCTGCCGCCGCCCACCAGCCAGCGGCGCAGGTCGCCGTCGGTGAACACGCCCTTAACGCTCCCGCTGTCATCGCAGACCGCTACCAGCCCCAGACCGGTGCGGCTGAGTTCCAGCATCGCGTCCATGACGCTGGTATCGAGTTTGACCTGCGGAATGGCATCGTCGGTGCGCATCAGGTGGTGAACCTTGTTGAGCAGGCGTGCGCCGAGCGCGCCCGCCGGATGCGAACGGGCGAAATCTTCTTCGTTAAAGCCGCGAGCCTGCATCA
>NZ_QFXN01000072.1:0-14551 GCF_003144775.1 Enterobacter sp. CGMCC 5087
GCGCGTCGCCCATCATCAGGGTGTTAACGGTGCTGGAGGTCGGGGCGAGGTGCATCGGACAGGCTTCACGCTCAACGGAAATATCCAGCGTCGCCTTGGCGGCCAGCGCCAGCGGCGAGCGGGATTTGCCGGTCATCGCCAGCAGGGCGACCGATTTTTCCTGCAGGCGCGGAATAATCAGGTCCAGCTCTTTGGCCGAACCGGAGTAGGAGATAAACAGCATCACGTCGCGGCTTTCAATCATCCCCAGATCGCCGTGCAGCGCCTCTGCCGGATGCACAAAAAACGCCGGGGTGCCGGTGCTGGCGAGCGTCGCGGCAATCTTTTTGCCGATATGGCCGGATTTACCGATGCCCGCCACGATCACTTTGCCTTCGCAGTGGATAATGGTGTTGGCGGCGCGGACAAAATCCTCGCCCAGACGTTCCGGCAGGCGGCTGGCTTCCTGCAGTTCCAGCATCAGCGTCTGGCGGCCCGTTTCTAACAGAAAATCACTCATCTCTCTCTCCGGTTACGATCACGTCGATTCCTTTCTCTTCCAGCGCTTTTTTGAACGCCGGATCGATACCCGCGTCGGTAATCAGCTTATCAACGCTTTCAAGGCTACAGACAATGTTGGGGCTTTTGCGGCCAAACTTCGACGAGTCTGCCATCAAAATCACTTCCCGCGCGGCGTTGCACATGGCTTTACTGACGCTGAAAACCTCGTTGAACGTCGTAACGCCTGCGTTCAGGTCGATGCCGTCGGTGCCCATAAACAGTTTATCAAAGCTGAAGTGGTCGAAGGCATTCTCCGCCAGCTGGCCGTGAAACGACGCCGATTTTTTGCGGAAGGTGCCGCCGGGCATCAGGATGGTCTGCTCGCAGTCGTTCTCCGACAGGGCGTTGACGATGTGCAGGCTGTTGGTCATCACCGTGATGTTGTTAAAGCGGCTGAGCAGCGGAATCATCTGCAGGACGGTGCTGCCTGCATCCAGAATGATGGAATCGCCATCGTGGATAAATTTGACGGCGGCTTCGGCAATCAGCGCTTTCTGGTGGGTATTGATCAGCGTTTTGTGGTCGATAGGCGGGTCCGCTTCGTCCTTATTGAGCACCACGCCGCCGTAGGTTCGAATGACGGCGCCAGAGTTTTCGAGCAATACCAGGTCCTTGCGTATTGTCGTGCCGGTGGTGTCAAAGTAGTGGGCCAGATCCTCTACCGAGCATTTTCCCTGCTTTTGCAGATACTCGAGAATGGCCGCCTGCCGCTGACGAGGTTTCATAGGCGCTTCGTTCCTTAGGTTGCGAAATGATAATTTCGCAAGTCTATAGCTTTCACAACGAAATTATCCATGTTTCAGATTAAGCGCTAATGATAGTGCATTCTGACAGAGTGGATCATGGGGAAAGATCACATCAGGCCGTAATTCCTGCAGCGAAATGCCGTTGATCGCCTGGATTTTCGCCGGACGGGCGAAGACGGTCATGCCGCGCATGATGAGGGAATCGCAGACGTGATTGTTTTCATCCAGCGCAACGGCGACGACCACGCGCGGTTTGAAGCGTCCACCGGAACGCCCGACCCCGACGCGACCTTTCTGACACAGCGCGTCAAACGCGCGGTTAAACTGGTGGATCTGCCAGCCGCCAAACGCCATCTGGCAGATCCAGGCGAGGGCGGCGAGGGTGATGAGTGCGGTGACCATATCGGCTCCTTGTTTTGTTCCCTCTCCCGGTGGGAGAGGGTGAGGGCATCAGCCCGCTCGATCAGAACATCACCTGCCCGCCGGTGACGTTAATCGACTGCCCGGTGCAGTACGAGGCTTTCGGGCTGGCGTAAAACAGCAGCATGTTCAGCACGTCCTGATAATCGCACCCGCGCTTCAGCGGCACTTTATCGATGTAGTACTGCTCCACTTCCTCAGCCTTGATGCCGAGCTTGGTGGCGTACTGCGGCAGCAGGGACTGGAACATCGGCGATTTCAGCAGGTTGCCCAGCATCAGCGAGTGCACGGTAATGCCGTACTCGGCCAGATCCAGCGCCAGAGACTGCGTCAGCCCCACGCCGCCAAACTTCGCCGCGCTGTAGCCGGAGTTGTGCTTGCTGCCCACTTTCCCTGATTTGGAGTTGATCTGAATGATGCGCCCCTGAACGCCGTCGCGGATCATCAGGCGGGAAAACTCGCGGGCGCAGAGGAAATAGCCCACCAGATTCACCTGCAGCGAACGGTCAAAATCCCCCAGTTCGAAATCGCTGATAAAGGCCGCTTTCGCAATCCCCGCGCTGTAGACCAGCAGGTCGGTACGCCCAAAAATCTCGTCCACGCCGCGGGCCAGCGCCATCACGCTCTGTTCGCTGGTGGCGTCGGCGCCAAACCCGTACGCCATCCCTTCGCCAAACTCGGTGTTAATGGTGTCAGCCACGCGGGCGGCTTTTTCACTCTGAATGTCCACTACCGCCACGCGGTAGCCCTCTGCGGCAAGCCCACGGCAGAGGAACTCGCCTAAGGTTTGTCCTCCACCAATGACAACGGCAACCTGACTCATGTGTTTCTCCTTAATTACGCAACAAATTTTAACGTGCAGCCTGGGGTGACAGCCTGCGGAACCGGGCCCGCCACGTGAACCGTGCCGGGATATTCGGCCTGCGGCTGGCCGTCGAAACGCAGGGTGATGTGGCCCAGTTCGCGCAGGTTTTGCTCGGCGACGTCCCCGACGGCGGTCACGGCATAGCGCGCCTCGCCCAGCTCAAGCTGGCTCCCGGCCTTCAGCTCGCCCTTCAGCTCGCCGTGGCAGTGGATAAAACAAAACTCTTCGATATCCGCCGGGGCGCCTTCGCGGAAGGTGATCAGCATCTGGTCGCTCAGCGCGTCAGCCGCGCTCTGGCCGATGCGGGTAATGGTGGTCTGGTAAATCACGGTCATCGCAGGAACCTCTTATTGATAAATAAAGCCGGAGACAAACCAGGCAATCAGCACCGTCGGCGCGCCCGTCAGGAAGCGGCTCACCAGCACGGACGGCACGCCCACGCGCACGGTGTCCTGGCGCGCTTCGGCCAGCGACAGCCCTACGGGGATGAAGTCGCACGCCGCCTGGGCGTTAATGGCGAACAGGGCGGGCAGGGCGAGGTGCGGGGGAATGTTCCCCAGACCAATCTGCACGCCAATCAGCACGCCGATGACCTGGGCAATCACCGCGCCCGGGCCGAGGAACGGCGACAGCAGCGGGAAGGAGCAGATCAGCGCCAGCGTCACCAGCCCGAGCGGGTGGCTCGCGAGCGGGGCGAGGCCGTGGGCAATCCAGTCGCCCAGGCCGGACGCCATGATGATGCCGATCAGCGCCGAGACGAATGCCATAAACGGCAGAATGGTTTTCAGCACCGTGTCGATGGTGTCGCGCCCGGACTGGAACAGTACCGCCACGGCGGAACCCATGCCCATCCCGACCTTCGCCAGCAGGCCGTCGCTCTGTTCGGTGATTTTCTTGCTGGTGTCGTACTCGCGCGGGGCCGCTTTTTGCGGCGCGGCTGTGCTATTCACCAGCGTGATGTTGTCCTCCTTCACGCCTGAGACATAAATGTCCTCAAGGATGTACTGTGCCAGCGGGCCGGATTTTCCGGTGGAGTGAATATTCACCGTCGGAATGCGGCGCTTCGGATAGATACCGCAGCGCAGCGTGCCGCCGCAGTCGATTACCGCCACGCCGATTTCCGCTTCCGGCGGCTCGCCTTCCTTGAAGCCGTCGACCGCTTCCCAGCCGGTCAGCTCGCGCAGCCTGTCGACGATCGCCGGGCGCGTGCCTGCGGTGATGTAGACGATCTTTTTGCCTTCGGTGGCGTCGAACTCCAGCGGGCCGCCCCAGCCGCCCGTGCCTTTCTCAATGCGGATCCGGTTCATGCTGTGGCTCCTGAAAGATGGACTTTCTGTTCAAGCTGGATGCCCATTTTTTTCTCAAAAATGGCGGTGGTGAGGTCGGTCACCCAGCCGCGGAAGAAGTTGGTGACCAGGCCAACCAGCAGGTAGCTCACCGCCAGCGGGCCGAGCGGCAGGCCAAGGGTGGTGAGGCCGCTGGCGATCCCGAGATAGACGAACAGCTCGCCGGGGTTAATGTGCGGGAACAGGCCGTTCATCGAATGGCAGCTGTAGGAGGCGGCGGCGTAGTAGCTCGGCTTGTACTTTTCTGGCATGAAGCGACCGAGGCTTAAGGTCATCGGGTTGCAGAACACGAAGGTACCGATGAACGGCAGTACCAGGTAGCGGGACAGCGGATTCCCGGCACAGCGCTGGGCGAAGCGTTCAATGCGCTGCTGGCCGATAAAGTTGATCAGCGCGTTCATGATCACCAGCAGGCTGATCAGCAGGGGCAGGATCCCGGTCACCATGCCGGTGAACACTTCTCCGCCTTTCTGAAACAGCCCGATGAACCACTCGGCGCCGTGGGTGATGGTTTCTATCATTCTTCTCTCCTGTGGGGCTTTTTTGTTTTTGTCTGACTGGGCTAATAATAATCACTTTGAAAGGTTTTAAAGTGTTAATTAGATCTCACAATGAAAGAAAAAAGGATTGTTTTGAAAGTTTATTGGTGGGGGGAATGATTTTCGGTGGAAAAAAGCGCGGATTTGCGTGGGGAAGGCGCGTACCGCTTCCTTGAGGTGTTGCGGATGCTTTACCATACTGGGTTCTTATCGAACCCGTTAAATGGATGTCTCATGTTCAAGCGTCGTTATGCAGCGCTGTTGCCTGCGCTTATTCTGCTGTCTGCCTGTAGTAGCAAACCTAAGACCGAAGCCGTTCAGCAAACGGCGGGCGCGCCTTCCGGAGGATTCCTGCTGGAGCCGCAGCACAATATGATGCAGATGGGCGGCGACTTCGCGAATAATCCGGCGGCCGAGCAGTTCATCGATAAAATGGTGAGCAAGCACGGCTTTGACAGACAGCAGCTGCACGAAATTTTGTCTCAGGCCAGGCGTCTGGACTACGTGCTGCGCCTGATGGACAGGCAGGCGCCGACGGCCCAGGTGCCGAGCGGGCCGAACGGCGCGTGGCTGCGCTACCGCAAACAGTTTATTACCCCAGACAACGTACAAAACGGCGTGGTGTTCTGGAATCAGTATGAAGACGCGCTCAACCGCGCGTGGCAGGTGTACGGCGTACCGCCTGAAATCATCGTCGGGATTATCGGCGTGGAAACCCGCTGGGGCCGCGTGATGGGTAAAACCCGCATCCTGGATGCGCTGGCGACGCTCTCCTTTAACTATCCGCGCCGCGCGGAGTATTTCTCTTCCGAGCTGGAAACCTTCCTTCTGATGGCGCGCAGCGAGCAAGACGATCCGCTCGATCTGAAAGGGTCGTTTGCCGGCGCGATGGGCTACGGCCAGTTTATGCCGTCCTCCTATAAACAATATGCCGTCGACTTTAACGGGGACGGTCATATCAACCTGTGGGATCCGGTAGATGCCATCGGCAGCGTGGCAAACTACTTCAAAGCGCACGGCTGGACGCCGGGCGGCCAGGTGGCGGTGCAGGCGAACGGTCAGGCGCCTGGGCTGGAAAACGGCTTCAAAACCAACTACAGCATTTCGCAGCTGGCAGCTGCAGGCCTAACGCCAACGCAGCCGCTGGGCAACGCGCAACAGGCAAGCCTGCTGCGTCTGGACGTGGGAACCGGGTATCAGTACTGGTACGGTCTGCCGAACTTCTACGTCATCACCCGCTATAACCACAGCACTCACTATGCGATGGCCGTATGGCAGCTGGGGCTGGCGGTGTCTCAGGCGCGCGTGCCTGCGGCGTCTCCGTTTAGTCAGTAAGTTGCTCAGACTGGTAGGCCGGGTAAGGCAACGCCGCCACCCGGCATGGCTGCACGCACGGTGCGGCCTGATGCCCTCACCCTGACCCTCTCCCACGGGAGAGGGAAATTCTTCAGAAACATTTCGCCACACTCCCTTTTCAAACCCGCCATTTACATCTTAACTGCCTTTCATTATTGTTATGTTATAACATTTAATTCGGTGTCGACATGTCAACGTCCCTTTTTTCTCTGTCTGCTCTGGTTCGGCTTTTGCTGGCGCTGGTGCTTGTTGTCTTTATCGGGCTGGCCGTGCGCTGGGCGGTGGCACTGCCATGATTGTGATGAATGAACTGGTCGCGGGTTATGAACGCCAGCCGATTACGCGGCCCCTCTCGGGCACGATTGAGCGCGGCAGCATGACCGCCATTATCGGCGCTAACGGCTGCGGGAAATCCACGCTGCTGAAAACGCTGGCGGGGTTTATTCCTCCCGTCAGCGGCGGTTTCCGCTGGCAGGGTAAGCGCCCGGTCATCGGCTGGCTGGCACAGCGTCACGCCCTGGAGGCGCAGTTTCCGCTGACCGTACAGGACGTGGTAAGCATGGGCTGCTGGCCGGGCATGTCGATTTTTTCCGGGTTTCGTCGCGAAACGCGGTTGCGCATTGCCAGCGCGCTTGAGCGCGTCGGGCTTGAGTCCATGGCGTTATCCACCATCGATGAACTCTCCGGCGGTCAGTTTCAGCGCATGCTGTTTGCCCGCGTCCTGGTGCAGCAGGCGCCGCTGGTGATGCTGGATGAACCCTTTACCGGGGTCGATGAAGTCACCTGCAGCGTGCTGATGGATTTGATGCTGGAGATGTATATGCAGGGGCAAACGCTGCTCGCGGTACTGCACGACAGCGAGCGCGTGTCGCGCCATTTCCCGCAGACGCTGCGGCTGGATGCTGACGTTCCCCAGTGGAAAACCGAGCGGGTGAGGGTGGCATGATCTGGCATCTCTTTTTTCAACCGTTCATTGAGTACGGCTTTATGCGTCGCGCGCTGGTGGTTTGCCTGGCGCTTTCCGTCAGCACCACCGCGCTCGGCGTGTTTCTTCAGCTGCGTCGGATGAGCCTGATGGGCGACGCCCTTTCTCACGCCATTTTGCCGGGTGTCGCCGTGGGGTATTTGCTCAGCGGTATGTCGCTGCTGGCGATGAGTATTGGCGGTTTTATCGCGGGAATTACCGTGGCGCTGCTGGCCGGTCTGGTCAGTCGACGCACGCCGCTGAAAGAAGATGCCAGCTTTGCCGGGTTTTATCTTGGCTCGCTGGCGCTGGGGGTCACGCTGGTGTCGCTGCGCGGGTCGAATGTCGATCTGCTGCATCTGCTGTTTGGCTCTATCCTCGCCGTGGACAAGGACGCCGCGCTGTTTGTCACGGGCGTGTGTATGTTCACCCTTATCACACTGGCGCTGTTTTATCGCGGGCTGGTCACTGAAGCGTTTGATACTGCCTGGCTGCAGGTGAACGCCCGCTGGCTGCCTGGCCTGCTGCACGGACTGTTTCTGGCGCTGCTGGTGCTTAACCTGGTGGCCGGTTTTCAGGTGCTCGGCACGCTGATGGCCGTCGGGCTGATGATGCTTCCGGCCGTGGCGGCACGCTGCTGGGTGCGCACGCTACCAGCCTTACTTCTGATGGCGGGGATAAGCGGTATTTTCTGCGCATGGCTGGGGCTGAGCCTCTCCTGGGCGATGAGCCTACCTGCCGGGCCGTCCATCGTGCTCACCGCCAGCGCGCTGTTCTTTATTTCCATTTTACTGGGTACGCGAAGCAGGCTCGCTGGCAGCCTGCGGGCGTATTTTTAACGCAAGGGGAAACGATGAAACGTACAGGATTTGTAGTGGCGCTCGCGCTGGGGATGATGTCGCACAGCGTGATGGCGAAAACGCTGAATGTGGTGACCAGCTTTTCGATTCTGGGGGATATCACGCAGGAGGTAGGCGGCGACCATGTGAACGTGACGACGCTGGTCGGGCCGGATGGCGATCCGCATACCTTTGAACCGTCGCCGAAAGACAGCGCCGCCCTGAGCAAGGCTGATGTGGTGGTGGTGAACGGCCTGGGGCTGGAAGGCTGGCTTGATCGTCTGGTGAAAGCCTCCGGGTTCAAAGGGCAACTGGTTGTGGCCTCAACAGGAGTGAAAACCCACACGCTTGAGGAAGATGGAAAGACTGTGACCGATCCCCATGCGTGGAACAGCGCGGCGAACGGGGCGCTCTATGCACAAAATATCCTGAACGGGCTGGTGAAAGCCGATCCGGATGACAAAGCCGTGCTGGAAGCCTCTGGCAAAACGTATATCGCGCAGCTCAGCCAGCTGGATAACTGGGCCAAAACGCGCTTTAGCCAGATCCCGCCGGCGAAGCGTAAAGTGCTGACCAGCCATGACGCGTTCGGCTATTTCAGCCGCGCCTACGGCGTGACGTTTATGGCGCCGCAGGGGCTGTCGTCTGAGAGCGAAGCCAGCGCGGCGCAGGTCGCCGAGATTATCAATCAGATTAAAGCCGACGGCGTGAAAACCTGGTTTATGGAAAATCAGCTCGATCCGCGTCTGGTGAAACAGATTGCATCGGCGACGGGCGCACAGCCCGGGGGCGAGCTTTACCCCGAAGCGCTGTCGGCAAAAGGTGGGGTGGCTGAAACCTACGTTAAGGCGTTTCGCCACAATGTGCACACCCTCGCTGAGAGCATGAAATAACTTTTCCACCGCCGGTGCGTCCGTACCGGCTTTTTTCTGAAGCCCCCTCGTAAAACCTGAAGTGCATCCCCACATCTGACGAGAAAGTGCTATCTTGTGCAGCACGTTTTTCTGATGCCTGGAGCGAGAATGACTGACCATGAATTGATGCAGCTTAGCGAGATCGTTGGCCTTGCGCTGAAGCAGCGTGGCGCGACAATCACCACCGCGGAATCCTGCACCGGCGGCTGGGTGGCGAAAGCGATTACCGATATTGCCGGCAGTTCCGCCTGGTTTGAACGCGGTTTTGTGACCTACAGTAACGAAGCTAAAGCTCAGATGATTGGCGTGCGCGAATCCACGCTTGAACAGCATGGCGCGGTCAGCGAACCGGTGGTGATCGAGATGGCCATTGGCGCACTCAAAGAGGCGCGGGCAGATTACGCCATTTCCATTAGCGGCATTGCGGGCCCGGACGGCGGCAGCGACGTAAAGCCTGTCGGCACCGTCTGGTTTGGGTTCGCCACCGCCAAAGGGGAAGGGATCACCCGCCGGGAGTGCTTCAGCGGCGATCGCGAAAGCGTGCGTCGTCAGGCAACCGTTTATGCGTTAAAAACGCTCTGGCAACAATTTCTACAAAACACTTGATACTGTATGACCATACAGTATAATTGCACCAACAGAACAGAAATCCACGGTGAAGCACAGTCGCTTCTCCCGGCATGACAGGAGTAATAATGGCTATCGACGAAAACAAACAGAAAGCGTTGGCGGCAGCACTGGGCCAGATCGAAAAGCAATTCGGTAAAGGCTCCATCATGCGCCTGGGTGAAGACCGTTCCATGGATGTGGAAACCATCTCCACCGGTTCGCTTTCTCTGGATATCGCGCTGGGCGCTGGCGGTCTGCCTATGGGCCGTATCGTAGAAATCTACGGGCCAGAGTCCTCCGGTAAAACCACACTGACGCTGCAGGTGATCGCTGCGGCACAGCGCGAAGGTAAAACTTGTGCGTTTATCGATGCCGAGCACGCGCTGGACCCTGTTTATGCTCGCAAGCTGGGCGTGGATATCGACAACCTGCTGTGTTCTCAGCCGGACACCGGTGAGCAGGCGCTGGAAATTTGTGACGCGCTGGCGCGTTCTGGCGCCGTTGACGTTATCGTGGTCGACTCCGTTGCCGCACTGACGCCAAAAGCCGAAATCGAAGGTGAAATCGGTGACTCTCATATGGGCCTCGCGGCACGTATGATGAGCCAGGCGATGCGTAAGCTGGCGGGTAACCTGAAGCAGTCCAACACGCTGCTGATCTTCATCAACCAGATCCGTATGAAAATTGGTGTGATGTTCGGTAACCCGGAAACCACTACCGGCGGTAACGCACTGAAATTCTACGCCTCTGTCCGTCTGGATATCCGCCGTATCGGCGCGGTGAAAGAGGGCGAGAACGTGATCGGTAGCGAAACCCGCGTGAAGGTTGTGAAGAACAAAATCGCTGCGCCGTTCAAACAGGCTGAGTTCCAGATCCTCTACGGCGAAGGGATCAACTTCCTCGGCGAGCTGGTTGACCTGGGCGTGAAAGAGAAGCTGATTGAAAAAGCGGGTGCCTGGTACAGCTACAACGGTGACAAGATTGGTCAGGGTAAAGCGAACGCGATCTCCTGGCTGAAAGAGAACCCGGCTGCGGCAAAAGAGATTGAGAAGAAGGTGCGTGAGCTTCTGCTGAACAACCAGGACTCTAAACCTGATTTCGTGGTGGATGCCGCGGATGCTGAAGAAACTAACGAAGACTTTTAATTCTTTCGTTTAAAAATGAAGGGCTGCTGATGCGGCCCTTTTTGCATTTCTGAATCAGCAGGTTTTTTATGAGTGAACCGACAACACGTCGACCCGCGTATGCACGCTTGCTGGACCGTGCGGTGCGCATCCTGGCCGTTCGTGACCACAGTGAACAGGAGCTGCGGCGCAAACTGTTGGCTCCGGTGATGAGTAAAAACGGGCCGGAAGAGATTGATGCCACCGCGGAGGATTATGACCGCGTGATTGCCTGGTGCTATGAGCATCATTATCTCGATGACGAGCGCTTTGCCTCACGGTTTCTCGCCAGCCGCGGCCGTAAAGGATATGGGCCCGCGCGCATCCGGCAGGAGCTGAACCAGAAAGGGGTGGCCCGGGAGTCCATCGAAAAAGCGATGCGCGAATGCGATACTGACTGGTGCGAGCTGGCCAGAGAACAGGCGATTCGTAAATACGGCGAACCGCTACCGCGTGAATTTTCAGAAAAAGTCAAAATCCAGCGCTTTTTGCTCTACCGCGGCTTTCTCATGGAAGATATTCAGGATATCTGGCGTAATTTTGCCGATTGAACGCATGCGGGATTTTACTTCCCACTAAAGAAAACTTATCTTATTCCCACTTTTTCCAGTAGCTGGTCTGTCCAACGGTTTACCGATACAGGCTGGCTACGACATTTCGTTAGCTTGATTTCAGGATAATTATGAGCAAGAGCACCGCTGAGATCCGTCAGGCGTTTCTCGATTTTTTCCATAGTAAGGGACACCAGGTTGTTGCCAGCAGCTCCCTGGTACCGAATAACGATCCGACTCTGCTGTTTACCAACGCCGGGATGAACCAGTTCAAGGACGTGTTCCTTGGTCTCGACAAGCGTAATTATTCCCGCGCCACAACCTCACAGCGTTGCGTGCGTGCGGGCGGTAAACACAACGACCTGGAAAACGTCGGTTACACCGCGCGTCACCATACGTTCTTCGAAATGCTGGGTAACTTCAGCTTCGGCGACTACTTCAAACACGATGCCATTCAATACGCGTGGGAACTGCTGACCGGTGAAAACTGGTTCAACCTGCCGAAAGAGCGTCTGTGGGTTACCGTCTATGAAACCGATGACGAAGCCTACGAAATCTGGGAAAAAGAAGTCGGGATCCCGCGCGAGCGTATTATTCGCATCGGCGATAACAAAGGCGCGCCATACGCGTCTGACAACTTCTGGCAGATGGGTGATACCGGCCCTTGCGGTCCGTGCACCGAGATCTTCTACGATCACGGCGACCACATCTGGGGTGGCCCTCCGGGCAGCCCGGAAGAAGACGGCGATCGCTACATTGAGATCTGGAACATCGTCTTCATGCAGTTCAACCGTCAGGCCGACGGTACGATGGAGCCGCTGCCGAAGCCTTCCGTTGATACCGGTATGGGTCTGGAGCGTATTGCCGCGGTTCTGCAGCACGTCAACTCCAACTACGAGATTGACCTGTTCAGCACCCTGATCAAAGCCGTTGCCGAAGTTACCGGCGCGACCGACCTGAACAACAAATCGCTGCGCGTTATCGCGGACCACATTCGTTCCTGTGCGTTCCTGATTGCCGACGGCGTTATCCCGTCGAATGAAAACCGTGGCTACGTGCTGCGTCGTATCATTCGTCGTGCCATCCGTCACGGCAACATGCTGGGCGCGAAGGACACCTTCTTCTATAAACTCGTTGGGCCACTGATTGGCGTGATGGGTGCTGCCGGTGATGAGCTGAAACGCCAGCAGGCGCAGGTAGAGCAGGTTCTGAAAACCGAAGAAGAGCAGTTTGCGCGTACGCTTGAGCGCGGCCTGGCGCTGCTGGACGAAGAGCTGGCGAAACTTAAGGGCGACACGCTGGATGGCGAAACCGCTTTCCGTCTGTACGACACCTATGGCTTCCCGGTTGACCTGACGGCGGACGTTTGCCGCGAGCGCAATATCAAAGTTGACGAAGCGGGCTTCGAAGCCGCGATGGAAGAGCAGCGTCGTCGCGCGCGTGAATCCAGCGGTTTCGGTGCAGACTACAACGCGATGATCCGCGTTGATAGCGCGTCTGAATTCAAAGGTTATGACGCGCTGGAACTGACCGGCAAAGTAACCGCCCTGTTTGTTGACGGTAAAGCCGTGGACAGCATCAGCGCGGGTCAGGATGCGGTTGTCATTCTGGACAAAACGCCGTTCTACGCGGAATCAGGCGGTCAGGTTGGCGATAAGGGCGAGCTGAAAGGCAATGGCTTCAGCTTCAGCGTCAGCGACACCCAGAAATACGGTCAGGCGATTGGTCACCAGGGCAAACTGGTTTCCGGTTCTCTGAAAGTGGGTGAGGGCGTACAGGCTAACGTGGATGAAGCTCGCCGCGCGCGCATTCGTCTGAACCACTCTGCAACCCACCTGATGCACGCTGCCCTGCGCGACGTGCTCGGTACCCACGTTGCACAGAAAGGTTCTCTGGTTAACGACAAAGTGCTGCGTTTCGACTTCTCGCATTTTGAAGCGATGAAACCGTCTGAAATCCGCGCGGTGGAAGATCTGGTGAACGCGCAGATCCGTCGTAACCTGCCAATCGAGACCCACATCATGGAGCTCGAGGACGCGAAGAAAAAAGGTGCGATGGCGCTGTTTGGTGAGAAATATGACGACCGCGTTCGCGTGCTGAGCATGGGCGACTTCTCTACCGAGCTGTGCGGCGGTACGCACGCATCGCGCACCGGTGACATTGGCCTGTTCCGCATTGTTTCCGAGTCAGGTACGGCGGCAGGCGTGCGTCGTATTGAAGCGGTGACCGGTGAAGGTGCGATTGCGAGCCTGCATGCGCAGAGCGATCAGCTGCACGACATCGCGCAGCTGCTGAAAGGCGATAGCCAGAACCTTGGCGAGAAAGTGCGCGTTGCGCTGGATCGCACGCGTCAGCTGGAAAAAGAGCTGCAGCAGCTGAAAGAGCAGGCTGCGGCGCAGGAGAGTGCAAACCTCTCCAGCAAGGCTGTAGACATTAAGGGCGTCAAACTGCTGGTCAGCGATCTGGCGGGCGTTGAGCCTAAGATGCTGCGTACTATGGTCGACGATCTCAAGAACCAGCTTGGTTCTACCGTTATCGTGCTGGCGACAGTGGCAGAAGGTAAGGTTTCTCTGATTGCGGGCGTCTCTAAGGATGTGACCGACCGCGTAAAAGCAGGGGAACTGATTGGTATGGTCGCTCAGCAGGTGGGCGGCAAGGGTGGCGGTCGTCCGGACATGGCGCAAGCCGGTGGTACGGATGCGGCGGCACTTCCGCAAGCTTTGGCCAGCGTTGAAAGCTGGGTAAGCGCGAAACTGTAATAACTACAAAGCACAAGCAGACGCCATAGCGGTAACGTTATGGCGTCTTGTTCACTGTGCTATCGATAACGATAAAGTCAGGTTGAGTTTGTGTATATCGGCTAAACTTACGTTTAACAGAATGTGATGCCGTGACTGCTTACACTTTACGTGTTTGTCATCGCTTACTTTTTGGCGTTATATGATGGATAATGCCGGGATACAAGAGACCCGACTCTTTTAATCTTTCAAGGAGCAAAGAATGCTGATTCTGACTCGTCGAGTTGGTGAGACCCTCATGATTGGGGATGAGGTCACCGTGACAGTTTTAGGGGTAAAGGGTAACCAGGTACGTATTGGTGTTAACGCTCCTAAAGAAGTATCTGTCCACCGTGAAGAGATCTACCAGCGTATCCAGGCTGAAAAATCCCAGCAGTCCAGTTACTGATATTGTCGCGTCTCGCTGTCGGGCGAGACGCAACCCTCCTGTCATTTTTCCTCCTCAACGTTACCGTTTAATTTCAAACGCTCTCTTTTTAACCACTCCGTTACCATAAACTCGCCCTTACGCCGCCATTTCTGCAAAGGTTTTCTGTGAAGATGCCTGCAAAATCCGCTTATAAAACACCCTCTTTGCGGCTTTTACATGCGAATTGCGTGTGATTTGTGCAAACGATAAAAGCTTTTGGAAAATTGTTTGACTTATAAGTCCCAGAAAGTAATATATGCGCCACGCAGCGACGAGAAGCTCTTAACGAGTAACTCGAAGCACTCGAAAGAGGCGTTGTGTGGTGAGGTGGCCGAGAGGCTGAAGGCGCTCCCCTGCTAAGGGAGTATGCGGTCAAAAGCTGCATCCGGGGTTCGAATCCCCGCCTCACCGCCATTTTGCATCCGTAGCTCAGCTGGATAGAGTACTCGGCTACGAACCGAGCGGTCGGAGGTTCGAATCCTCCCGGATGCA
>NZ_QFXN01000349.1:0-2275 GCF_003144775.1 Enterobacter sp. CGMCC 5087
CAAGAGTGCAGTAGCCTTTTTTAATATCGTATTTTGCTCCTCCAGACGGCGAACCTGCTTTTCCAGCTCGCGGATGTTAGCGCCAATGATATAAGACGGTAATTCACCATTTGGATTGTCCGCTCCACCCAACATGTTGTTTCCTTGAGGTTCTCACACCAGAAAGGACATCAACATGCTGAGCAGAGAGGACTTTTACATGATAAAGCAAATGCGCAAGCAAGGTGCGTACATTGTCGATATTGCGACTCAGGTGGGTTGCTCTGAGCGTACTGTCAGGCGGTATCTTAAATACCCTGAGCCCCCGGCCAGAAAAACGCGCCACAAAATGGCCAAACTGAAGCCATTCATGGACTATATCGACACACGCCTGGCCGAGAATGTCTGGAATGGCGAGGTCATCCTCGCAGAAATCAAAGCGATGGGTTACACCGGTGGGCGCTCCATGTTGCGCTATTACATCCAGCCTAAGCGCAAAATGCGGCCCTCAAAGAAAACTGTCCGCTTCGAAACTCAGCCCGGTTACCAGTTGCAGCACGACTGGGGTGAAGTCGAAGTGGAGGTCGCGGGACAGCGATGCAAAGTCAACTTCGCGGTTAACACGCTGGGGTTCTCCCGTCGCTTCCATGTCTTCGCCGCGCCAAAACAGGATGCTGAACACACCTATGAGTCACTGGTACGTGCCTTCCGTTACTTCGGCGGCAGTGTGAAAACCGTGCTGGTTGATAACCAGAAAGCGGCAGTGCTGAAGAATAACAACGGGCAAGTGGTGTTCAACTCCGGGTTCCTGTTGCTGGCCGACCATTATGACTTCCTGCCACGGGCCTGCCGCCCTCGCAGGGCCAGGACCAAAGGCAAAGTGGAGCGGATGGTGAAGTATCTCAAGGAGAACTTCTTCGTCCGGTACCGCAGGTTCGACAGCTTCGCCCATGTTAACCAGCAGTTGGAGCAGTGGATAGCTGATGTTGCTGATAAACGGGAGCTTCGCCAGTTCAAAGAGACACCAGAACAGCGCTTCGCGCTGGAACAGGAGCATCTGCAGCCGTTGCCGGATACGGACTTCGATACCAGCTACTTCGACATCCGCCATGTGTCCTGGGACAGCTATATCGAGGTTGGCGGCAATCGTTACAGCGTTCCCGAAACGCTGTGTGGCCAGCCGGTCTCGATACGAATATCACTGGATGATGAGTTGCGGATCTACAGTAATGAGTTGCAGGTGGCATCACACCGGCTGTGTTCAGCATTATCTGGCTGGCAAACGGTCCCGGAACACCATGCCCCGTTGTGGCAGCAGGTCAGCATGGTGGAGCATCGTCCCCTGAGTGCCTATGGGGAGTTGCTGTGATGCATGAACTTGAAGCACTGTTGAGCCGGTTAAAAATGGAACACCTGAGCTACCACGTTGAAAGCTTGTTAGAACAGGCAGCTAAAAAAGAGCTGAACTACCGGGAGTTCCTGTGCATAGCGCTGCAACAGGAATGGAACGGCAGACATCAGCGCGGAATGGAATCACGGTTGAAACAGGCTCGTCTGCCGTGGGTCAAAACACTGGAGCAGTTCGACTTCAGCTTCCAGCCCGGTATCGATCGTAAGGTCGTCCGGGAGCTGGCCGGTCTGGCGTTCGTGGAGCGCAGTGAGAACGTGATCCTGCTGGGGCCACCTGGAGTGGGTAAAACCCATCTGGCTGTGGCTCTCGGCGTGAAAGCAGCAGATGCGGGTCATCGGGTGCTGTTCATGCCACTGGACAGACTGGTAGCGACGTTGATGAAAGCGAAGCAGGAAAATCGGCTGGAGCGCCAGCTACAACAACTGAGCTATGCGCGGGTGTTGATCCTGGACGAAATAGGCTATCTGCCGATGAACAGAGAGGAAGCCAGTCTGTTCTTCCGCTTGCTGAACCGCCGATATGAAAAAGCGAGCATTATCCTGACCTCAAACAAAGGCTTCGCAGACTGGGGAGAGATGTTCGGCGATAACGTACTTGCAACGGCGATCCTGGATCGGTTGCTGCACCACTCAACCACAGTGAATATAAAAGGAGAAAGTTACCGGTTGAAGGAAAAACGCAAAGCTGGAGTGCTGGCCAAAAACGCAACGCCAATCAGTGATGATGAAATGGCGGATAGCGGACAACAGAAGTGATCAAATAGCGGACATTAAAAATGGCGAAAAGCGGCCATAAATCTTGGCGTTGACACGGATACGTTGCTGGTCTGGAGTCATGGGTGTGGCAGAGGGCGTAATCCCCTGACGCTCTCGCCTGAGCTGGCGC
>NZ_QFXN01000350.1:0-1647 GCF_003144775.1 Enterobacter sp. CGMCC 5087
CCGGCCGCGAGCGTCGTGGCCGCCGCGACAGGGTTGGCGCTCAACGTCAGCTGTCCAGCCGTATTGCCAGGTGCCGCGGCCCCGGCGGTTGTAGCGTCACTCCATTTGTAGGATTGGTACTGGTTTGGGACGATCGCCAGGGCTTTCCCGTGAGCGCCGACGATGCCGATTTTGTATTCAACTGTGGGGTTGGAACTCGCGAATACGTCAGTGCTCCGCGATGAGATGGGCCCCGACACACGTACGGCGACCTGGTTGACTTCCGTCCCTGTGCACTCGATGCCGAGTGAAGCGGTCTGCGATGGAACCCCCGGTAGATTCGCCCCAATGGTCGCGGCCGTGGCTGTTATTAGCCCAAAGTTGAGCGGAGCGGGCGGAGGTGGTGCGTATGAGCACGAGGCAGTTTTAGTTAGGGTGTTACCTTCCGAAGGCAACGCGGAGGTGAGAATAGAGCTGTATAGAATACAGGGCGTACGGACGAGATTGCCGTCGCTACACATCGGTAGACCACCCTGCATCACTGCGCCGAGTTGAGATTCGCGTTTGTCGTAGAGAATAACATATTCGGAAAAGTTATATCTATGGAACATAGCTGCGACGTACCAATTGTCTAACCCGTCAACCTTTCCACCCGTATAGAGCCTCCCGTCGCCCGTATTGAGCGTATACAGCCCGGATGTCAGGTTTATGTTCCCCTGGTACTGGATAGTTATGTTGTTATCGTTGTTTGGTCCGTAGTCCCAGCTGCCATTGTCTTTTAGATTTACGACTCGATAGTCACCAGTAGGGGTTACGACGGCGTTTCCTGATGTTATACCGTTCGCAGCACCGGACACCAACAACGTGTTCGGTTGGTGAGGTGGACTAAGTAGGCTCTGACCGTATGAGGGAGACGCCGGTGTTCCCCAAAGGGATGTTATGCGGAATTTATCACCATCGCGGGAGATGTCAGTTTTCGGATTCAGTCCACTTCCGGGTTTCCCGTCATTAGTCCCCCCGATCATATATTGCACGACTATGCCGACGTCTTCAGGCCGGAGCACCCCGTGATGCGAGTCAGAGATGCCGTATATCCCATTCCCACTGTTGGACCCTAAACTGTTTTGAACGTTGAGTACAGGTACGCCTATGCCGTATGTTCCGTCGGGCAGCAACCAGGTCACATGTTGTCTTATTGTGTTCTGATCAGCAGAGCCGCTGAGTTGTTTAACAGTGATGCCAGCAACCGCGGTTGCAGGGAGAATAGCAATGCTACCGAAGAGCGTGAGCAGGATGGACGCGATGGCGGTTCGGTAAGCGCCAGCCCGCATGGTTACGCGCATGAACATTGTCAGGTTTGTAGCAGTGCTGCACGTCGACGCGCCCCATATGACGCTGCGGTCACGGTCATGTCGGTCGTCGGAGATGGTCTTATAGTTCGTGCAGCGCCACGCGGGAGACGTGGGAAATAGCGGCCCCATCCCACCCCCACTCCAGCTGACCGCAGGCCCGCGTATTGCGTCCAGCCCTCTCCCCCACCATGTTTTTACGGCGTTAAGCATGCTCTCTCTCCATATTGTCCACCGCTTCACGTAACCCGACAGCAGGCGCAGGGCCGTCTTTTTGCCCCTGCGCATGCCCCGCTCATAAAGCCGCCGGCTGCGTTCA
>NZ_QFXN01000351.1:0-1623 GCF_003144775.1 Enterobacter sp. CGMCC 5087
CCGGCCGCGAGCGTCGTGGCCGCCGCGACAGGGTTGGCGCTCAACGTCAGCTGTCCAGCCGTATTGCCAGGTGCCTCGGCCCCGGCGGTTGTAGCGTCACTCCATTTGTAGGATTGGTACTGGTTTGGGACGATCGCCAGGTATTTCCCGTTAGCGCCGGCTATGCCGATTTTGTACTCGACAGTAGGGTTTGAACTCGCGAATACGTCAGAGCTACGTGCCGAGGCAGGCCCCGACACACGTACCGCGACGTGGTTCACGTCGGTCCCTGTGCATTCGATGCCGAGGGTAGCGGTTTGCGATGGAACACCCGGGAGGTTCCAGCCAGTGGTCGCGGTAGTGTCTGTTATTTGGCCGAAGTTTAACGGGGCAGCGGGAGGTGTCGAGTATTTACATGCTGCAGTCGAGGTGAGACGATTAGCCCCAACTCCGTTATATGAGCGGGAGTTTAAAACGATGCAGGGCGCTCTGTCGGAATCGCTACATTGTTCTTTGGCCGTAGTTAATAACGTTCCAACTTGAGTATCGCGTTTGTCGTAGACTGTCATATATTCGTTGAAGTTGTGCCCGTTAATAAGCCAGCTACCGATCCACGATGTCGTAGGATCGTCCAGTGGGCCGGACCGGAACTTACCGTCAGGAGTTGCAATCGACCATAATCCGCGAAAGGGCGCCGGTAACGTCGAGTACGCAAACGTGATGATATTTTTCGCTCCTGGCGCGTAGTCCCAGGTCCCGGAGTCAACAAGATTGTAGATGTTGTATCGACCGGTCGGCGTTCGTGTGGGTGCGCCATGAGTTTCAGCGGATGCGGCGCCAGATACCTGAACGATACCGTTTTCCCACAACGGAGTAGTGAATGATTGACCATTAAATGGAGACCCAATCTTGGTGTACGACAATTGTAGTCTGTCGCCTATTAAGGTCGCGGTGACGCCTGCTCGCGGTGATCCATTAGGGACACCATCGACCCACCCACCGATCATTGCGTGGTCTAGTATGCCTATGTCCGTAGGTTTTAGTACACCACCATTGGCGTCTGAGACGACTAGCGTACGTGGCGTGAGCACACTCCGTGGGCTCGACTGTACTTGAAATACAGGTGTACCGGGGGCGTAGTCCCCGTCAGGTAGTAGGAAATCCATATAGGAGTTTGTGGTGAATATATTCGAGACATCACCGGCTTCCACGCGTATCGCAGCGTGCGACGGTGACGCGATTATGATAACAATTCCGACGAACCGTGGTACGAACGAGGCGGGTAGAAACGGCCGTCGGGACGGAGTGTAGTCGACTTGTCCTGGGCGTGCCAATATGCAAGTGTCTCGATGCAATACGGACTGATTGAGTACACCCGCGTACCCAGGCTCGTGTTCGATATTGTCGAGAGGTGATAGTTCTATCCGCTGACACGGTCGTGTACGGTCTCCCGGTTGCAGAGGTAGCTGCGGTTTTTCCGCAGGCCCGCGTATTGCGTCCAGCCCTCTCCTCCACCATGTTTTTACGGCGTTAAGCATGCTCTCTCTCCATATTGTCCACCGCTTCACATAACCCGACAGCAGGCGCAGGGCCGTCTTTTTGCCCCTGCGCATGCCCCGCTCATAAAGCCGCCGGCTGCGTTCA
>NZ_QFXN01000352.1:0-251 GCF_003144775.1 Enterobacter sp. CGMCC 5087
CGTAAAAAGGCGAAAAAGGTCAAAAAGGGGAAGAAGCGACTAAAACGCTCACCCAATGGCACCCGCCGGGAGCGTAAGAAACAGCGTCCGCCAAAGCTGCTTATTCGCTTCGGTAATGCGCTCGAGGTAAAAGAACATCTGAACTACTTTGACCGCGCCAACAAAATGGCAGAAGCGCTGATGCCATCAGCATTAAGCCAGGCAATGGCAGAGGCTATGAAAACAGCTAAGTGAGGATATATGGCAGAAGT
>NZ_QFXN01000353.1:0-201 GCF_003144775.1 Enterobacter sp. CGMCC 5087
ATCTGTAACCCTTGTCGTTGCTGGATTCTTTTCCTTAAATGCGTGGGACATTTGCATGGGACATTGTCAGGTATGTCCCACGGTATGTCCCACGGTATGTCCCATCGAATGTCCCACGGGTATGTTCCACGAAAATGAGGCCAGTTTGTCCCATGACAACCATGAACCGGATCGAATATGCCCGCCATGCTGGCGTGGACA
>NZ_QFXN01000354.1:0-256 GCF_003144775.1 Enterobacter sp. CGMCC 5087
GAGAACTAAAAATGCGTCTAAGTCATGTCACGCGACTGTGCCAGAGTTGAATGTCACAAGCGTCAGCTCACAGGATGATTCCGAGGATTTCGTTAAGGCATTTATGCTGGCTAATGGTGCGGACATGTCCAAAGAAGAAGCCAGTAGAGTCAAAGAGAACTACCTGGCTTTGTTGACCAAACTGGAGTTTCAGCAAAAGGATGGCCAGCTCATTGAACTGGAGCAGGCAGAAAAGGTGCTGTTTGATTGTTTCCGG
>NZ_QFXN01000355.1:0-1286 GCF_003144775.1 Enterobacter sp. CGMCC 5087
TCGGTTTGGGAAGTAGCGCGACGAAGGACGTGGGAACAGCTGCCGGAAACGTAATGCAGGTGGGAGCGTTTGGCCTGGGGAATAGTTCAGCGCAGGTAATTACTGACGTGTGGGATAAATCATTAGGCAGCAGGTTTATTATGATGTCTCCATCAACTTCAGGCGGGCCACAATATTACTCTATGGGTATTAGAATATCTGAGCGCAGTTGGGGAAATGGCCCAAATGATGTTTCCCAGCAATCATTTTCTGCATTCTCGATGGGAGGAAAAAGATTCACATGGATGACAATGGCTGATGGGGTTAATTCTGGGTGGCTAGAGGTTTATCATAACGGCAATACCACAAAGTCCAGTGATGGGACACTGAAAGCTGCCTCGCCTGTGATTAAACTTTTTTCCGATGGCAGATACCTGACCAACGATGAATCAGAGGGCTGTACTGTAACCCGTCTGGCCACAGGTGAATATCTGGTTGAAGGTTGTGAAGGGCTAAACTCGGACGCCGCATGGGGCGGCATTGATGGTGGTTTTGATATCCCCACAGACCGCAACAAACAGCCCCTGATCTGGCTGGATTATGAGGTTAATGCTGACGGTTCAGTGTTAGTGAAAACCTATCACCGCACACACCGGGAAGCTCCAGCGTTCGCCAGAAATGAATTACTGGGTGTTGATGATGGCGCTCCGGTCGATATTCCGCGTGACCAGTTTGTCAGTATTCGAGTGGAAATGCCCGCGGACAGCATCTGGAATCAACGACAGAAATATACAACGAGAGCCCCTGTAAAAGAGTAAGGCCACTGAAAAAATGCAGCCCGTCATTTACCGGAACGGGCTGCAGCTGAATGCTCAGGCTTCATGATGCCGCTATTTTTAGCTTAAGCTCCTCCAGCTCGTTCTGTGTAGCCTCCAGCTTCTTGATGACGTAGTTCAGGGCCAGCACGGTATCAAGCATAATGACGTTCGTATCAAGCGCCAACGTATCATCAGCATCAATCCTGTTGCCTTCACTATCGAAAGCCGGTGATGCAGGAACCAGTTTGACGTACTCGTTGTCAATCTTCATGACATCCTGGGCAATGATGCCCCGGCGAACCCTCTCACGAGGGTCATCGTTGTAGACGTAAGTTGCTGGTAGGAATTTCTTGATATTCTCGTATGACTGATAACCATCATCATATTTAATATCGTGCTTCAGCGTAATGTCACAGTTGCATATTCGCACGGTGATCGATCGCCAGTTCGCACCGTAGTCGATCATGATTTCGCATCGTGTTCGATCGC
>NZ_QFXN01000356.1:0-419 GCF_003144775.1 Enterobacter sp. CGMCC 5087
GATGACACCTTTGTAGGCCCGGTAAGCGCAGCGCCACCGGGCGTAAAGCACTTATTTATTGTTATTGCGTATCTCGTTCCAGATCTTATCGCAACGCTTCGCCACTTCCTGATCGTTACCGGTTTTACGCGCCTGGATACAGGCCTGGTAATCCATCACGCGGACGTTCTCCTGCGTAGCGAACTGCTCATGCGCTTTCTCTTTCTTCAGCACGTTCAGCACGCTCTGACAGGCTTGAATTTTCTCCGGCGATCCTTCCGCAGTATTTATGCAGGCGCTATACGCCTCCTTCAGACGGGAGTCCTCTTTCGGCGCCTGATTCTGAGCACACGCCACCAGCCCTGATGCCAGCAACGCGACGATTACAATTTTTTTCATCATGTGCAGTCTCCATACCGGCGGGACTCAGCCCCCCGGTG
>NZ_QFXN01000357.1:0-809 GCF_003144775.1 Enterobacter sp. CGMCC 5087
CGTTCATCCTGGAAGATGTTGCCGTAACCGCCCGCATAGCTCGGGATATCGGAGTGGTTGTCATACTGAGTGAAGTGCAGTTTGAACATCGTGCCTTTCGCGCGGCCATCCTGCAGGGTATAGATAGCATCGAGGCTGTAGGAAGACTCTTTCAGGCGATAGTTGGGATCGTAGTATGCATCCGGCGTGGCCATATCGGCAGGTTTTGCGTCCCAGGCGTAAGCGTAAGAGGCACCCACGGCCCAGCCCGGCAGATTCCAGTTTTTCAGGTCATACATTGCGCCGAAGAAGACCGCTTTCTCACCGTCGGCGTTGAAGTCAGAGCGGTTATCCCACCAGATATCAAGACGACCGTTGGAGGAGGCGTAGGTCGGGGTCATACGCTGCAGGAAGTAGCCCTGCTGCCCTTCCGCCTTCACCCATGTGCCTTCCAGACGTAAATCAACCTGACCGACCTTGTAGCCGAAGGTTAACGCCTGCAGCCACGCGGTGCCGTCATAAATGTCGTTGACGCCACCGTTGCTGACCTTGTCGCGCGTACCGTAGAACTGGTAGCTGGTGCTCAGCGGGCTACCCGCGACATCGAATTTATAGCTGGCCTTGGCAAAATACTGATCGACATAGCCTTGTGCCTGACCGAATGCCGCTTCAAGCACCAGATCGTTTTTGAAGTCGTACTTCGCGCCCAGCGAGTGCAGGTAATCGACTTTGGTTTTTTTATCGTTCTGGTAGAACTTGTGCGTATTCCGCTCTGATCGATCATGTTTTCGCGTGGAACGTCGATCAGCGATTCGCAGCTGATCGATCAT
>NZ_QFXN01000358.1:0-257 GCF_003144775.1 Enterobacter sp. CGMCC 5087
GACGCTGAAACCCTTTCTTCTCCCCCTGCTCAATCTGACGTGCCACACTGGTTAGTGCCTGCGCTGTCGCAAAGGTGATTTGTTTTCGAATGCCGCCGAGGGTATTACGTAAGTCCTGCAGGTTAGCCATATGCCCCCCAACCGAATGCTAACGCCCTAATATTATTGTGTTACTTAACCTAATCCCTGGGTAAGCTAATCACTCAGCCCGTCAGCGGTGGGACGCTGGCGCACTACATCAAAGAGGGATGGCTGAT
>NZ_QFXN01000359.1:0-494 GCF_003144775.1 Enterobacter sp. CGMCC 5087
ATTCGCGAGGCTCGTTGGTTCAGCATTACAGCAGCGTATAAACAATCCTGGATGACGCGTTCTGCGCCCTTATCCATGCCGCTGTCGGCGGTGTTATCTTCCACAGCCCCGGCTCAAGGATAAAACCAGCATCATCTGCAGCGGGTTCTGACGCTGAAGATACCACCCTGATCGAATCATGAAAGACCTGCAGTGTTGCAGTCTGAGTGCCATCAGTGAGACTGACCCAGCTTGTCTTTATCTCCAGGCTTTTCGTTTCATCAGCCATAATTACCCCCTTATCCCGGGAAACATCCCGCAAGCCGTAATGCTTTCCAGTTGCCGCATCAGCTCTCACCTCTCTTTCTTATCGTGAAGTACCGGATCGCGCCAAATTGATTCGCTCCGCTGTGCGTATCAGTGATGAGCAGTTTCCCCGAACCATCAGTGGCAACAGCAAGACTCATCGTCAGATTATACGGCTTAGAAGGGTACGGCTCGGGCGTTAATACCCG
>NZ_QFXN01000360.1:0-256 GCF_003144775.1 Enterobacter sp. CGMCC 5087
GACGCTGAAACCCTTTCTTCTCCCCCTGCTCAATCTGACGTGCCACACTGGTTAGTGCCTGCGCTGTCGCAAAGGGGATTTGTTTTCGAATGCCGCCGAGGGTATTACGTAAGTCCTGCAGGTTAGCCATATGCCCCCAACCGAATGCTAACGCCCTAATATTAATGTGTTACTTAACCTTATCCCTGGGTAAGCTAATCACTCAGCCCGTCAGCGGTGGGACGCTGGCGCACTACATCAAAGAGGGATGGCTGAT
>NZ_QFXN01000361.1:0-494 GCF_003144775.1 Enterobacter sp. CGMCC 5087
GTTCGCGAGGCTAGTTGGTTCAGCATTACAGCAGCGTGTAAACAATCCGGGATGACGCGTTCTGTGCCCTTATCCATGCCGCTGTCGGCGGTGTTATCTTCCACAGACCCGGCTCAAGGATAAAACCGGTATCATCTGCAGCAGGTTCTGCCGCTGAGGACACCACCCTGATCGAATCATGAAAGACCTGCAGTGTTGCAGTCTGAGTGCCATCAGTGAGACTGACCCAGCTTGTATTTATCTCCAGGCTTTTCGTTTCATCAGCCATAATTACCCCCTTATCCCGGGACACATCCCGCAAGCCGTAATGCTTTCCAGTTGCCGCATCAGCTCTCTCCTCTCTTTCTTATCGTGAAGTACCGGATCGCGCCAAATTGATTCGCTCCGCTGTGCGTATCGGTGATGATAAGTTTCCCCGCACCATCAGTGGCAACAGCAAGACTCATCGTCAGATTATACGGCTTAGAAGGGTACGGCTCGGGCGTTAATACCCG
>NZ_QFXN01000362.1:0-1198 GCF_003144775.1 Enterobacter sp. CGMCC 5087
TGAATCGAAAGAAACATCTTCGGGTTGTGAGGTTAAGCGACTAAGCGTACACGGTGGATGCCCTGGCAGTCAGAGGCGATGAAGGACGTGCTAATCTGCGAAAAGCGCCGGCGAGGTGATATGAACCTTTGACCCGGCGATGTCCGAATGGGGAAACCCAGTGCAATTCGTTGCACTATCGTTAACTGAATACATAGGTTAACGAGGCGAACCGGGGGAACTGAAACATCTAAGTACCCCGAGGAAAAGAAATCAACCGAGATTCCCCCAGTAGCGGCGAGCGAACGGGGAGCAGCCCAGAGTCTGAATCAGCTTGTGTGTTAGTGGAAGCGTCTGGAAAGTCGCACGGTACAGGGTGACAGTCCCGTACACGAAAGCACACAGGCTGTGAACTCGAAGAGTAGGGCGGGACACGTGGTATCCTGTCTGAATATGGGGGGACCATCCTCCAAGGCTAAATACTCCTGACTGACCGATAGTGAACCAGTACCGTGAGGGAAAGGCGAAAAGAACCCCGGCGAGGGGAGTGAAAAAGAACCTGAAACCGTGTACGTACAAGCAGTGGGAGCACCTTCGTGGTGTGACTGCGTACCTTTTGTATAATGGGTCAGCGACTTATATTCTGTAGCAAGGTTAACCGTATAGGGGAGCCGAAGGGAAACCGAGTCTTAACTGGGCGTTAAGTTGCAGGGTATAGACCCGAAACCCGGTGATCTAGCCATGGGCAGGTTGAAGGTTGGGTAACACTAACTGGAGGACCGAACCGACTAATGTTGAAAAATTAGCGGATGACTTGTGGCTGGGGGTGAAAGGCCAATCAAACCGGGAGATAGCTGGTTCTCCCCGAAAGCTATTTAGGTAGCGCCTCGTGAACTCATCTTCGGGGGTAGAGCACTGTTTCGGCTAGGGGGCCATCCCGGCTTACCAACCCGATGCAAACTACGAATACCGAAGAATGTTATCACGGGAGACACACGGCGGGTGCTAACGTCCGTCGTGAAGAGGGAAACAACCCAGACCGCCAGCTAAGGTCCCAAAGTCATGGTTAAGTGGGAAACGATGTGGGAAGGCACAGACAGCCAGGATGTTGGCTTAGAAGCAGCCATCATTTAAAGAAAGCGTAATAGCTCACTGGTCGAGTCGGCCTGCGCGGAAGATGTAACGGGGCTAAACCATGCACCGAAGCTGCGGCAGCGAC
>NZ_QFXN01000082.1:0-38242 GCF_003144775.1 Enterobacter sp. CGMCC 5087
CGCGATCGAACACGATGCGAAATCATGATCGACTACGGTGCGAACTGGCGATCGATCACCGTGCGAATATGCAACAGCATGAGATCTGTAGGGAATTCCGTTGCAAATTATCTGGTGTATATAACTTATTTAATATTAATAAATATCACGCTAGAAACGGTTCCTTCTAGTGTATTTGCATCAAGTATAACTGCGGGAGATAATGGGTTTTCAATTTCTATTAACTGTACAACCCCAGCCAACGTCGCACTGAGTTTTACCGGAGATACGGTGGATGCAGAAAATGGCGTTTTTATAAATACTTCAGAAATAACGGGGGGCAGGTTGGAATACAGTTACTGGATAAGAACAATACCCCTGTCGAAATTGGCAAATCGACAAACATTGGTAGTGTAACTGGAGAGTATAATTATCCAATGACAGCGCGTTATTACCGACTCTCTAACAATGTACCTCCTGATGAGGTTGACGCGATTGCTAACGTTTCTATAATATATAACTGACTTTTTTAGGTATTGTCGACATTGACTGACGGGCCAAACGTAGATGGAGCAATGTTGACTGCTCATACTGTAACGTCACAAATATGATAGTGTAGACAGTTAAAGAAAGTCACGTTACGGACCTATTGACGCAACGATGAAGATAAAAAGAAAACCCAGAATTGCAGCCCTGGCTTCTTTTTATCTTCTCGGTTGTACTCATCGATAGATAAAATGAGAAGCAATATATCACTTATTGTTATTATTGTTGTTTGACACTCCTGTCAATAGACCCAGTCATCCGGGCAATACCTCAGCACTTTTTTACTTTATTTCGATGCTTATCTTCTGCTTTTTTATACAAATATCGGGATTTAATTATGCTTAATGTTCTTATTAGAGATCATGACACTCTCTATATGAGTAGCTTAAAATTATTTTTGTCGGAGTTGTTTTTATCTCATTATCAGAGGGATGTTCATTTCTTGCCGATGTTTGATGTTGAAAACGTCAGTAAAGCAGAGGTTATCATTATTGGGTTTGGGCCTGGGGAGTTTTATACCTGCACTCCGGAATTAAAATTTCGCAAAAAAAGCATTATCATCGGTATTGTCGACCATGAAAAAGAAACGCCAGGCGTCATTAAAACATGTACTCACGATATTGTATTTATCCGGCGAGATTTGTCTTTGAAAGACCTACAAAGAAAAATTATAAGCTTATTGAATCAATCTTATAAATACTCAGGAGTTGACGCGTGTAGAAGTTGCTGCGTTAATAAATGTAACGTGTTATCGCTTCAGCAGATGCGCATTATGTCTCGTCTGTCTCGCGGCCAGGCAATCTCTGATATAGCAAGAGAGTTAAGCATAAGCAATAAAACGGTTTATTCCCAAAAACATTTAGTGATGAATAAGTATCAGTTATCCAGTAACTTTGAGCTGCTTATGTTTCTGGAAAACTTGCAAGGTAAAAAACGGATGGATAATTGATATTTAAAATTTTGGTGTAAAAAAAGTATCGCAACGGGCCACTCCCTGCGTTCCATAGCACTCTTTCTTTATCCGCTCGCGTTTCAACAACTCGAAAAGCTTTCTGTAACCGCGTTATTGTGACCGTTACCGCGACGGCTTTTTTAATATGTTACGTTCGTCGGCAATCCATCACACATCTCCTGCAGCTCATTAAACATTCTTGCTACGTGGAAACCATCGCACACGGAATGATGGACCTGCACCGCCATAGGCAACAACACTTTTCCATCCTGTTCGTAGTATTTTCCAAACGTGAACATCGGGGAAAAGAAGTTCTTCATGTGCGCAATGTTCATTGTAAAGTTCGTAAACGTTACCCAGGGAATAGACGATACGAAAAAGATATTTTCCCGAGACTCTTCCTTCGGCCAGTAAGAAAGGTTATTGCCATAGCGGGCAACGTCTTCTGCATAGGTGTTCTGGAAGTGATGAATATTGCCGTCGAAATGGCTCCACAGTGACGAAAAGGTCTCTGCTTCAGGGTGGAAAATGGTATAGCTGGGATGAATTTCATTCCATATAACAAGCTCATTGTCCTTCATGGCCATACGAAATTCCGGATGCCGGTTCATGATTTTAGAGAGGAGGGAAATAATAGTCGGGTAAAACTTCCAGCCGACTTCTTTGATATGTTTTCGCAGCGCGGTAATGTCGATCAGAACCGTTTGGTTAATGGTACACTCAGCAAATGACTGGAATACTTCAAAATGCTCCTTCCTGGCCCAGCGAGATAAATCAACAGGTGTATAGGCCGGGGCTATTTTTTTCATTGTTTCACCTTTGATTATCAATCGACTAAAGGGTTTTAGGCCAGAAAAAGCCGCGCAACCATTTCAACCGTATCTAATCTTCCTGTCAATCTCAGGCTGTGGTTTTCCGAACAGGTATCCCTGGACGAGATCGCAGCCAAGCGCCTGAAGACGTTCAAGCTGCGCTTCGGTTTCAACACCTTCTGCAATGACCCTCATATTGAGGCTCTTCGCCATGCCGGTTATCAATTTAACGATATTAAGGGCATCATCCTGCGTGGATATCGGGTTCACGAAGGATTTGTCGATTTTAATTTTATCAAAATTCAGTTCACTCAGTCGTGAGAGCGACGAATAACCCGTACCGAAATCATCGATTGAAATTCTTACACCCAGCGTTCTCAGCTTTTTGAGAATAGTGAGCGGCGTGTTGCTGTCGCTGAAGAGCGATGACTCCGTAACCTCTAATTCAAGACGGTTTGCCGGAAGTCCTGTCTCCTTCAGGATGGACTGTACCATTGCCGTAAAGGATTTCGTGCCCAACTGAACGGGTGAGACGTTCACAGAGATCCTTGCCGGAACCGTCCAGGAAACCGCTTCCCGGCAGGCAAGCTCCAGCACGGTTTTGCCGATCTGATTGATCATCCCCGTTTTCTCCGCGACGGAAATAAAGTAATCGGGTGATAGTAGCCCCTTCACCGGGTGTATCCAGCGAATAAGCGCTTCATAGCCGTAAATTTCATTGCTGAATGAATCGACAATAGGCTGGTAATAAACAACGAATTCATGGTTATCGATGGCCAGTGCCATATCATGTTCAAGGGTTCTACTTTCCTGCAACTTTTGCAGCATCCACTGACGGAAGACTTTAATCTGCTGTGAACCCTCTTTTTTGGCTTCGTAGAGCGCCAGATCGGCAAATTTATAAAGATAATCAGAGCGCCGTTCATTATCCGATAACACGATACCCACACAGGTGGCGATTTTTATCAGCTGGTTGTTAATCGTATAGGGCTGGCTGATATGTTCGCTGATTTCTTTGGCACGCGAAACCGCTGCTGCTTCAGTGAGTCCACTGGACAACAGGGCAAACTCGTCTCCGCCCAAACGGTAAAACGTATCAGTGGCGCTGCTCATTGAGGTGAGGCGTCTGGATACCTGATTCAACAGCAAATCTCCGGCATCATGGCCATAGGTATCGTTGACCTCTTTGAAGCGGTCTAAATCAAATAACATCACCGTGACGGGGATGTGGTTTTTATCGGCCTGAAGATTAATTTTGTTGAGATCGTCCCAGAAGAAAAGACGGTTTTTCATGCCGGTGAGGGAGTCATGATAAACATCATACTCCAGCTTTGAGTTCTGAATTTGCAGCGTTTCTTTTGATATCTGAAGCTCGTCAGCAAGGCTTTTAACCTGCATGTGCGCTTTGAGAATGTTTTTATTCTGGTAGATCATTAAGAAACCCAGAATAAAGCTTAATATCACCAGTAATAATGAAAGTACCGAATAAATATAATAAAGAATCTGTATTTTATGGTTGGATTCATTAACCGTGTTAATATCTTTCGTCAATGCCGTTGCAGAAAGCTGGCTTAGCGGTGCGTCGAGATCGTGCATATTTGTCAGGTATGCCTGTAACTCTGGGTGGCTCATTTTTTCAAGATGGCTATCCAGATAGGCCAGTATTTTCTCTAAGCGCAAAGCAAGCTCCTGATGCGCTTTATCGCTGTCAATATAGCGACCTAAATCTCCCCCTTTCATTAAATCGCTCTGGCTTAGCATAATTTCAAGACGCATGCGGACCTGGTCTATCGTAACGTCATCGGTATCGGTTGCGTATAGACCAAGCCATGATTCAAAACGGTAATACTCTGATACCAGTTGTGCCACGGACCAGGACTCAGTGTATTGAGTCAGTTTTTGCAATTCCTGCTGTCGATCGTAAACAAGAAATGCAATATATCCTGTCGTGATAAAAAGAGAAAAAATGATACCAACCAGTATCCTGTTCATTATGTTCTCCTGAGCGACTACTCAATCTTCATTTTGCTAACCTGCCATGCTGAACGCGAGTAATAAATTTGATTATTCAACTCAGGAAGACTGTCATAGGGGTATACAATGAACGATGGGCCTTTATCGCGAATGCGCATATATTCGCCATTGATCTTTAAGGCAAGTATGGCGTTGTATTTTTTAAAGTCGCTGAGAGGGATCACGGTAGAGTAATCATTGAGCGCAATAACATTAACGTTAGTTCCCTTCGCACCCACATAATCCATGAGTTTATTCATGGGAACACCCTCAAACTTCGTACGACCGTTATACCAGGGAGATGTTGTCTCAAAACTAACCACACCCAGTTTTTCAAGGCTGGCGAGATCAAACACTGCTTTTCCATTTTCATTGGTATTTTCTATATTACCGTAAATCGTTAAAATGGGTTTACCAACTGGTTTTGGCAGCTCGCCAGCCCAGGTTACACTTTGTACGAGACAGCATAACAGCAGTAGGGTTAATCGCATTTTGACCTCCACCTTTTTAACATAAGTATAAGAATTATAATTTAGATATCACACGAGTTGATATATTTTGTTGGGGAGTAAGGGGTTTTATCGTTTTTGTTGAGATAAACTCATTTTAATCAATGAGTTAGGTGTTGCGGATGACAGAGGGTTTGATACTCGAGCGACGCTTAACTTTTTGATAAAAGCTAAAATTGTGGGCACAAATGCTCTTCTGTTTAAAAAATAATCGCTTTAATTGATTGATATTAACTTCCACGACAATTTTGGGGTGTCCGTGGCTTTTTGGGGCGCGAATCTGGAGATTAAACACGCGTCCCGGTTGTGTCTGTAGCTTCAGGATGACGATGATATGTGAGGACTCGAACATTCCGATTGTGCTTGTCCCGCATCGCTTTACTTACTTCAGGTCATCCTGGATGGCTGACGCCGACTTACCCCCTCTCGCCATGCTGGAAAACACTTCGTCCCGGTAGATCCACGCATGAACGAGTGCGGCAGAGAGATGGACCAGCACCACAGCAAAAAGCAACTTTGCCAGAAGGCTATGGGCGTCGTGACACCAGGCATACAGCGCTGGGCTGGTCGGGACAATCGCCGGCAGGTTGACGCCATCAAACATCACAATCGGCAGGCCCGCTGCCGACAGTTGCGCCCAGCCCAGCAGTGGCATTGCCAGCATTAACCCATACAACATCCAGTGTGATGCCTTTGCGGCAAGCACCTACCAGACGGGCAAATCGGCAGGTAGTGGAGGCGTCCGGCTAAGGAGCCGGTTGACCAGACGCACCACTGCCAGCAGTAAAATGGCGATACCCAGCGGCCGGTGCAGGTCGATTAACCAAATCCGGTGATGTAACGACGTCATCATCGCGGCACCGATGAAAAGCATCGCCAGGATCATCCCCGCCATCAGCCAGTGCAGGCTTCGCGCCAGGATATTGAAATGCTGCGTTGCGTGCTCTCGTATATTTTTATTCGGGCTCATTTTACCTCCTGCTTTTGCACGGCTTCAGTGGCCTTGCCGTAGCCGATTTCCCGCTGGCGGCGACTGAAAGAGTGGGAGTAGGCTGCGGAGCGGGCGTTTAAGATGGGATCATCAGACACCGCAACGCCTGCAGGAACGACAGAAGGATCAAAGTTAACGTCGCGGCACGCGCCTGTGGATTGAGCTTCGACCCGCGTCACTTCCAGCGTGCCGGCCACCATCTGCTTGCGATCCTCAGGCCATGGCTGGGAAGGATCATCCACCGGATCGCCCGGCTGTGCGAGCTGCAAAACGTAATCCCAGTAGAGTGGCTTCTGCGCCAGACGCTGACGCAGGTTTTCAAACAGGAAGTTGTCATCGGCTTTCTGTCGTTGTTCAGCGCTCATCGAAAGGAAAGGCTCGTGCGGACGCATCATCCAGCGAACGGCCTGGCGATCTCCCTGCGCGTTCACAAGATAAAAGGCGTTAATGCTGTAAAACGTCGCGCCCGCGAAGCTGGCGGGCGCGGGTTTTTGTGCCGCCCATTTAAGGTATTTCTCCGCCTCCGGGTACGCTTTCAAAAAGTCTGCGAGACGCTATGGATCCGGTTTGCCGGTGGCTGCATCGACAGCCGTGGCTTTGTGCAAGGCCAGAAAACCTTCCGGGCTGTGCGTGGCGAAGAAAGGCTCGTTGTTCATCGCCATCCGCCATTGTTGCTTGTCATCTGTCTTCAGCAGCAGCGCCATGCTCAGGGTTTTGGTTGTACTATCCGGGGCATGGGGATCGCCGGTACCAATAGAGAACCGGCCCACCAGGGGCACTTCCTGCTGCGAGAAGAGGCGGGAGGTTGAAAGAGAATCCGTCGATCCGTTTGGCGTAAAGGTGCCGGTAAAGCAGATGCCTTTTCCATGCGCGCGGCGAAAACCCGGCGGGAAGGGTTTCGGTGTTTCACCTACCAGTGCCTCGCTGACCGTGCGTGAACCAAGCCAGCCCGCCGTCCATGCAAAAGCAGATGCCAGCGTACCGGCGACAACGGCGATCGCTGCCAGCGCGCCCCAGGTTTTTTTGGATTTTAAATCCAGTTTCGACATAGACGTTTTTCCGGAACAAAATATCTTCACATGTCATGCACAACGTATTGCGCGTGACATGTGTTAATACGGTGGCGAATATGGCTCGAGTATAGGAACTAAGGGGCGTAAAGAAAGAATATCACGAAAAGTTTAAACCTTTCCGCTGTCAAAAAGGCCGGTTTACTCATCGTGTCGGAAGTTATGACCGAGCCGGTGACCCAGCGAGAAATAGTGGCGAAACAGGTAATAGAGGGGATTCCATTTCTCCACGTTAAATTTCACCCCTCTCTGAGTACGAATTAATAATGCCTCAGAAACGTGGACGCAGGTTATCGCGGCATCAACGGACACCAGGTTCCCCTGTGAACCTGTCAGGGGCGCTATACCGCAAACCCGAGCCTCTATTTGTACAGGACACTCTTTAATTCTCAATGAGTTAATCGTTACTGCCTTTTCTTTATGGAAATTTCCGCAGCTAAATTTATCCGGTTCAAAAACATATCCCATCTTTTTCTTCCATTCCGGTAGGGATGCTTTTCCCGTTTTATTTGCGATAGCTTCAATATTCGGCCAGAGCCTGCTGTCCGGAATGTTCAGAACAATATCGGGGTTGCCCGTGATATTTTCATAACACTTTCCGGAGGTGCCAAGCCCGAATACGATATTCCGGTCAAGGATCCACCACGAGGAGACCGGACTCAGGTTGGTTGAACCGTCAGGATTTTGGCTGGAGATAATGGCGACCGGTGTACCAAAATATAAAGAAGCAAAATCGACCTGCTGGGTTTTCATTTTATCATCCTCTGATTAACGAAGGCCCAGTCTACGTTGTGCAAACGTGCGTTACTTCGGTGAAGCGTGAAGTAAAATGCGGCTCACGGAATATCCAGGAGCGCAATGTTAACCGCTTCTTCCTGAGCAGGGGGAAGACACCACGTTCAGCCTTTAAGGAAATAAGATCGTGTAAAATCAGGAGCCCCCATATGCTGGGCTCCTGGTTTATTTGCCCTTATTTTTGTAAAGCATCGAGATGCAAGCGCCACAAATCATAGCGTTCCTCTCCCGGTTTAACGGCTCCCGCGAAGTGGTCACTGAGGCGACTCGAGGTAAATACAAGGTCTCCGTTCGGACGGATTGCCGGCGTGTCTGGCCAGCGCACCTCTTCGCTTGCCGCAATCAGCGACATGGAAAGGGTCTTAGGGTCGTATCTGACGATACCATTGCGTGTGACATCGGTAATGTAGAGGTTACCTTTTTCATCTGTCACCATACCGTCGGTGTTGCCTCCCACTCTGCCCAGATCGCGGATCTTTTCGGCGATTTGCACATCGGTTGAAGCTGGCTGTCTGAGTATTGCGGTCGGTACCGCATAAGCACGCGTGCCGGTTGTCACTGTCCAGTACAGCGTGTTCGCATCGGGAGAAAGTGCAATGCCATTGATGCCAATCAGCAATGCTTTACCCGGCCATACTTCAGCCCCGTGCGAGACAACGTTAACGCCAGGTTCAATCTGCAGCGCAGGGTGACGATCGAGTACGCGTCGTGCCCTACCGGTGTCGAAGTCCACGACAATCACGCCCACACGGTTTTCCGGCGCACTCCGCGAGCCGCTGTCGGAGATAAAGGCGACACGGCGGTTCTCATCGACCACCACATCATTAAGGAAGCTGGCCTTGCGGTCCGCTACGCCATCCAGGGCGATACGTTTGATGGTGCGGCCAGAGTGGAGATCCAGTACAAGCAGTTTCTGCGCCCCCACGGGGGATTCTGTTTCGCCTGCAACAAACCCCATGTCCAGCGCCCATAGCCAGCCGTTTTTACGGTCAACATAAAAACCGAGTACGTTGCGCAGGCTCTCAGCCGGATCGGTGTTTACCGCATTCCCCTCGCGGGAGGGAAACGCCGTCAGGCGGGCAGGGCCAGACTGCACAGTGGTATCAAGAATGCTTAATGTCGCGGGAGCCGCAGCTGAAACCAGCCGGGGCGTGCTGACAAAGGCCCGGTCCGTTGCATCAAAGTGGATACCCGCAATAGGGGCATTGACCGAACCGGAAAACGTCGCCGGTATCTTTCCGTCTTGAGCGGCATCCCAGCTCACGCCGGCGTAGCTTCGCCAACGCTCCAGAGGCGGGTTATTCGTCGCGTTGACTACACTCGGGAAAGTAAACAATGCCGCCAATGCGATGGCGGGCAGAATAAGGGGGCGGTTGAACATTGAAAGTCTCCGGTGGCACGTTCAGGTGATGAATGCAGGCCACTTTACTCATCGCCCAACGGGAGATAAATTAGCCAAATTGAAAAAGATTTGTTCCAGAGAGAGCAAAATGAGCCGTAAATTCGATTACCTCGGAGACGTTGAAGTCTTCATTGCTGTTGTTGAACACGGCTCTTTTACTGCCGCAGCGGTTGCCCTTTCAACCACACCTTCGGTACTGAGTCGCGCGGTTACCCGCCTGGAAGCGCGTCTTGGAAGGCAGCTGTTACAGCGCACGACCCGCCGGGTGGGGCCGACTGAAGCCGGGCGTGTCTATGTTGAGCAGGCGCGCTCCGCGTTTTCTCTGCTTGATGACGCCGAACGCGATGGACGCGGTCAGGAGGGCGATCTGACCGGTCGCGTGAAAATGAGTGTCCCGACGACCTATGCCCACTACCGCCTGCCGCCGCTGCTGGCATGCTTTACCCAACAATACCCGCGCGTTCAGATTGAATTGAACATTACCAATCGCAACGTTGACCTGATCGCGGAGGGATTCGATCTGACGATCCGTCTGGGACAGTTGCCTGACAGTGGGCTTGTGGGGCGAAAGCTGGAAGACGCGGCATTGCTTCTGGTCGCCTCCCCGGACTATCTGCATCGAAGAGGGAAACCTCAGACGCTGGAGGAGTTGCAGCGCCATCAGTGCCTGCCGTTTATCATGCCGCGTACCGGTCGCATTGCCCCCTGGGTATTTCGGGATGAAGGGCGCGATATTGACTGGTTGCCGGGGTCAACCATCGAAATATCAGACGATGTACTCGGCGTGGTTTCGCTCGCGGAGCAGGGGATGGGGATCTGCCAAAGCTATGAATTTATCGTCCAGGACAGAATACAGCGCGGCCAGTTAGTTGAGGTGTTGCCACAACTCCAGGGACGGTCGCGACCTTTCTCCGTGCTGTTCGCTCCGCACCGACGTCAGTCAGCAGCCACCCGGGCAATGATTGACCTTCTGACCCGGCAAGAATGATAAGGGCGAGTCCACCATGAAAAAAGCGCGTTTTTCCTTTTGGATCCCTCTCATCGCGGGCGGGATAGCACTGATATCGGGTTTTGTGGTCTGGTCAGTCAACATTTACCGCGTGACATACCTTTCGATCCGCGGGGAGCAGTACCTTGCCTGTGGGGCGTTGCTGCTGGCGCTGGTGCCGATGGTCTATTTCATCAGAAAGGGGAGACTGAAAGGTAAGCGCCTTGCTGACGCGGTGAAAATCTACCTCGGCTTCTTTATTTGCAGCCTGCCGGTTGCCATGTTCGTGGTCTTTACAACGGCCTGGCTGCTGGAGGGGGACTATTCGGCCTGGAGCAACCCTTACCGGTATGAGTCCAGTACCCGCCACAGTTGCTCGGGTGCGGAAGTCTACGAGCCGGAATTAAAGAAGGAGATCCGCATCTGTAACCCGCAGGGTAACGTTTATTCCGATACCATCCTTTATGTGGAAAAGCGGAGCAATGCCCTGGGGATTGTGGTGCTCTGGGCTATCACGCGCGCCTGAACCGGGGAAAGTCAGGGCGCGAGAATAAGCGTCAGCCCGCCTCCAGCATCCCAAAGCTCACAATCCGCGCGCGGCCCAGCTCTTTCGCCCGGTACAAGGCCACATCCGCAGCGCGCAGCAGGTTGTCAGTCTGGGCATGTTGCGGGTAGCTGGCAATGCCAATCGACACATCCACCGGCCCAATCTCGGTCAGCCCGTAGCGAATCGACAGCTCATGCACGCTATTGTAAATCTTCTGCGCGCAGGCGTGCGCCTCTGGTTCATCGGCACCGGGAAGCAGCACCAGAAACTCCTCGCCCCCGTAGCGGAATGCGAGTCCGTTGTCATGGGCAACCCGCTGGACAATTGACGCCACGCTTTTAATCACCTGATCGCCCGCTTCATGGCCGAAGCGGTCGTTGATGCTCTTGAAGTGATCGATGTCAATCATCATGCAGCTTAACGGCTCGCCGGTGCGCAATGCCTGTGCCGTTTGGGTTTGCAGGGTATCTTCCAGATGATGACGATTACGCAGGCCGGTGAGCGGGTCGAACAAGGCTTTTTCCAGCAACGCGTCGCGCAGACGCTGGTTGGCCAGCGCCAGACCGAGCGCTTCGGCCATCAGTTCCAGATAGGCGCGGGATGGGGCGTTGTCCGGCGTGGTATTCTGGAAGGAGAGCAGGCCAATGGCCTCGCCCTGGGCGATAAGCGGCACGCACAGCGAACTATCCGCCTGGGGGGCCGGAAGATGATAGCAGGCGATATCCGGCTCACCGTTTACCGGCGGGTGGCTCTGCCCGCGACGCACGGCCCAGCACTCGTCAGGGTGGAAGCTCGTCTCTTCACCAACCGGTGAAAGCCATTGCGCGACGCAGCGCATCTGCCACGGCTCCCGGTCAAGGACGTAAAGTCGGCCCGCGATCCCCGGCGCAATATTAGGCGCAAAAAGTTCCGCCACGTTAATCACATCGTTAAAGTTCTCACACCCCTGCAGCCGCTGGGTCATGCGCGCCAGCAGTTCGCGGATGGCCCAGTCGGCATCGCGTTCTCTTTCCAGACGCTGTCGCGCCAGGCCGTTTTCGCGGAAGATGCGGATGGCCTGGGCCATATCGCCAATCTCATCAATCTGGTTGAAATTGGGCGTTTCAACCGCGTAATCCTGGGATGCCAGACGGTGCACCACGTCGCTCAGGCGCACCACGGGACGCAGCACGCGGCGCTTTAATATAAAGCCGAGAACAAACAGGAACAGCAGGGCGGTCAGGCCGACCATCAGCTCAGACGCGGTACGCAGCGCTTTCGATTTTTTTGTCGCGTCCTGAACGGAGGCGATGACGCGTTTGTCGAGTATCTGGCGGAAGTGATCGATCTGGCTCTGCGCGCGCTCCAGCTCCTGCTCATAGGGCGCACCGTAGAGCAGCGCAACGGCCTGCGCGTCTTCTCCCTGCGTCGCGCTCGTTAGTGCCGTTTGCTGCTCGTCCTGTAGCTCATCGACGATCTTTATTCCTTCATGCAGCAGGGCCAGTTCTTCATCCGATGCGCCGTTATCCTGCAACTTTTCCAGCCGAAGCTCGATGCTCTTCAGGCTGTTTTCCGCCTGGTTATATTCCTTGAGAACCTGAGGATCTTTTTTAATGACGTACAGCCGTGCTAAATCAGACTGTGCCCAGACATCGGTTTCGATATCTTCCGTAAGCTCATCAAAACGCTGGCGTTGTTCAACGGCCTGACGCTCGAGGGTATCAGCACTGGACGCCATCAGCATGATAATGCCGGAGGCGATGGTCAGGCAGACCGTGGCCCCATAGGCCCAGTTTGTTATCGTCGCGATTCGCACCTGATGATCCTTTTACGACATGAGTAGGATGGCGTTCTTCAAATTATAGAAAACGTCTGATTTAAGGCGAAAAAAAAGGCGGCACAGCGCCGCCTGGTGTGGTCTATATCGTCACATCCTCACAATTCTGGAGGATTTTTTCCTTCTTCGATGAAGTCGGGGTCCAGCTCTTCGGCGTTACCTTCGTGATCGCGCCCTGAGAAGAGGTTCCAGCAGGCGATAAACAGCGCGGCAATGAGCGGCCCAATCACAAAGCCGTTAATGCCGTACAGCTCCATGCCGCCGAGGGTGGAGATCAGAATCAGGTAGTCCGGCATTTTGGTGTCTTTCCCCACCAGCAGCGGGCGCAGGATGTTATCCACCAGCCCGACGACGATCACGAAGAAGCCGACAATAAACAGCCCTTGCCAGATCTGATGCGTGGCGAACAGGAAGATAGCGGCGGGCACCCAGACAATCGCCGAGCCGATGGCGGGCACCAGGGAGAGGAACGCCATCAGCGCGCCCCAGAGCACGCTGCCGTCAATGCCCACAATAGCAAACGCAATTCCGCCGAGTATGCCCTGAACCACGGCTACCGCCGCCGTTCCTTTTACCGTGGCGCGCGACACGCCGACGAATTTGGCGAACAGATGATGCTTGGCGAAATCAGACAGCGGCAGGGAGTCGAGGATCTGGCGCACCAGATACGGGCCGTCTTTCAGCAGGAAGAACAGCAGATAAAGCATGATGCCGAAGCTTATCGCAAAGCCAAACGTACCCTTGCCAATCAGAAACGCGCTGCCGGCGAGATACTGCCCGCCCTGCAGGGCGACATCAGAGAGTTTTTTCTGGATCTGCGCCGCGTTGGTCAGGTTGTGATCCGCCAGGAAGCCGCTGGCCCAGTCAGGCAGATGGTTGAAGATGCTCGCTACCACTTCCGGAAACTGGGTGTTGTTCTCCTGAAGCTTCGTGTAAACCACGTTCAGCTCAATGGCGAGCGAGGAGAGGATCACCATCAACGGGATAAAGACGATCAGGCAGATAATACCGATGGTCAACAGCGAGGCAAGCCCGTTGCGATCCCCCAGCGCGGTGCGCAGCCTGTTTTTTACCGGGTTGAAGATGACGGTCAGAATCGCGGCCCACAGTATCGCGGAGAAGTAGGGCGACAGCACGTCGAAGAAGGCCCAGGTCACAAGGGCAAGAATAAAGATAAAGAAACCTTTGGTCAGTCCGTTAAAGCGCATCAGTCAGTCCTGGTTACTAAGAAACTGTGTCGACTATAGAACTGATTGTGAGAATTACCAACCTTGCGCCGGCTGGCGGCTGCGCCTTACCCGTCCTGCGGGCAGTGTTGCGGTATGAATCTGCTCTTCACGGATACCACTTTCGACTGACCGAAGATCGCCTTTTCCCGCACCATGCTGTAAGTATCTGCTTGCGGAGGTGCTTATGGCCTGGCGTCCGATTCTTTATGTGATCCTCACGACCCACCCCAGACTCAGCGCGCGGCGCGCCCGTTTGCGTCTGGTCATCTAGCTTTTTATTAACAATCGCGGTATAACACACCTTCTTTGGATGTTTAGATGTCCATACGTATAGAAGGTAATATGCAAACACAACAAGAAAATGGGCAGCTTAAGCGCACCATGAAAACACGCCACCTGATTATGCTCTCGCTGGGTGGCGTGATTGGGACAGGGTTATTCTTCAATACCGGATACATCATTTCAACGACCGGGGCTGCGGGCACGCTGCTGGCGTACCTGATAGGCGCGCTGGTGGTCTGGCTGGTGATGCAGTGTCTGGGCGAGCTTTCCGTAGCGATGCCGGAAACCGGCGCGTTCCACGTCTATGCCGCCCGCTATCTTGGCCCGGCGACGGGCTACACCGTGGCGTGGCTCTACTGGCTCACCTGGACGGTGGCGCTCGGCTCGAGCTTTACCGCCGCGGGCTTCTGCATGCAGTACTGGTTCCCCCAGGTGCCCGTCTGGGCCTGGTGCGTGGTCTTCTGCGTGGTGATTTTTGGCCTGAACGTTATCTCTACGCGCTTCTTTGCTGAAGGCGAGTTCTGGTTCTCCCTGGTCAAAGTCATCACCATCATCGCCTTTATTATCCTTGGCGGCGCGGCGGTCTTTGGCTTTATCCCTATGCAGGACGGTTCACCCGCGCCGGGCTTAAGCAACATCACCGCCGAAGGCTGGTTCCCGCACGGCGGCCTGCCGATCCTGATGACCATGGTGGCGGTGAACTTTGCCTTCTCCGGGACGGAGCTCATCGGCATCGCGGCGGGGGAAACGGAAAATCCGCACAAGGTGATTCCGGTTGCGATCCGCACCACCATTGCGCGCCTGATAATCTTCTTTATCGGCACCGTGTTTGTGCTGGCGGCGCTGATCCCGATGCAGCAGGCGGGCGTGGAAAAGAGCCCTTTCGTGCTGGTGTTTGAGAAGGTGGGGATTCCTTACGCGGCGGATATTTTTAACTTTGTGATCCTGACGGCGATCCTCTCGGCGGCGAACTCGGGCCTGTACGCTTCCGGGCGCATGCTGTGGTCGCTGTCGAATGAGAAAACGCTGCCGCGCTGCTTTGCCCGCGTGAACAAAAACGGCGTGCCGCTGACGGCGCTGTCGGTCTCTATGCTCGGCGGCGTGCTGGCGCTGTTCTCAAGCGTCGTGGCCCCGGACACGGTGTTTGTCGCGCTCTCGGCGATTTCTGGCTTTGCGGTGGTGGCGGTGTGGATCAGCATCTGCGCGTCGCACTTCGTTTTCCGTCGCCGTCATCTGCAGTCCGGGCAGCCGCTCTCTGCGCTGCAGTATCGCGCGCCGTGGTATCCGCTGGTGCCGGTGCTCGGTTTTATTCTCTGCGTGGTGGCCTGTGTCGGCCTGTGGTTTGACCCGAGCCAGCGCATTGCCCTTTATTGCGGGCTTCCGTTTGTCGCTCTGTGTTATGGTGCGTACTACCTGACCCGAAATATGACATCGCAGGAGCCTGAACATGTCGCAGAATAACCCGCTTACCGCCATCCTTGAAAAACTGCCGTTTTTGGTGCTGGATGGCGCGATGGCGACGGAGCTGGAAGCGCGCGGCTGTAACCTGGCAGACAGCCTCTGGTCAGCCAAAGTGCTGGTGGAAAACCCGGAACTCATCCGCGAAGTGCATCTCGATTACTACCGCGCGGGCGCGCAGGTGGCGATCACCGCCAGCTATCAGGCCACGCCTGCGGGTTTTGCGGCGCGCGGCCTGGACGAAGCGCAGTCCCGCGCGCTAATCGGTAAAAGCGTGGAGCTGGCGCGCAAGGCGCGCGAAGCGTATCTGGCTGAAAATCCGCACGCGGGCACGCTGCTGGTGGCGGGATCCATTGGGCCGTACGGCGCGTATCTGGCGGATGGCTCAGAGTATCGCGGCGACTACGTGCGCAGCGCCGGGGAGTTTACTGCCTTCCACCGCCCGCGCGTGGAAGCGTTGCTGGATGCGGGCGCTGACCTGCTGGCCTGCGAAACGCTGCCTTCGTTTGTGGAGATTAAGGCGCTGGCGGCGCTTCTGGCCGAGTACCCCCGCGCCCGGGCGTGGTTCTCCTTTACCCTGCGCGACAGCGAACACCTGAGCGACGGCACGCCGCTGCATGAGGTGGTCAGCGCGCTGGCAAACTCTCCGCAGATTGTCGCGCTGGGTATTAACTGCATCGCACTGGAAAACACTACGGCGGCGCTGAAGCATCTGCAAAGCCTGACGTCGCTGCCGCTGGTGGTCTATCCGAACTCGGGCGAGCATTATGATGCGGTCACCAAAACCTGGCACCACCACGGCGAAGCGTGCGAGACGCTGGCGGGGTATCTGCCGCAGTGGTTGGAAGTCGGGGCCAAATTAATCGGTGGATGCTGTCGCACCACGCCGAAAGACATTGCTGAGTTGAACGCGCAGCGCTGATGCCCTCACCCTGACCCTCTCCCACGGGGAGAGGGAAAAAACAACCGCACAAAATCAACTATCCTTTCCCGCTTTTTATCTAAAAACGAATCGTTATGAGCGATTCATTTTTATTCCTTTATCAAAATTCCCGCGCCGGAAATACTGCCCTCATAACAACAAGGGGAGCAGACACTATGGCAATTTCATCGCGAATCACACTTCTCGGCGCACTGGCGCTGTGGGCATTTCAGGCGCAGGCGGTGGACGTCACCGTCGCGTATCAAACCTCTGCGGAACCGGCGAAAGTCGCGCAGGCGGACAACACCTTTGCCAAAGAGAGCGGCGCGAAAGTCGACTGGCGCAAGTTCGACAGCGGCGCATCCGTGGTGCGTGCGTTAGCCTCCGGCGACGTGCAGATCGGCAATATCGGATCCAGCCCGCTGGCGGTGGCGGCCAGCCAGCAGGTACCGATTGAGGTTTTCCTGCTCGCCTCGCAGCTCGGTAACTCTGAAGCGCTGGTGGTGAAGAAAAACATCACTAAACCGGAAGATCTGATCGGCAAACGCATCGCCGTGCCGTTTATCTCCACCACCCACTACAGCCTGCTGGCGGCGCTCAAACACTGGGGCATCAAGCCGGGTCAGGTACAAATCATCAACCTGCAGCCGCCGGCGATTATCGCCGCCTGGCAGCGCGGGGATATTGACGGGGCCTATGTGTGGGCACCTGCAGTGAACGAACTGGAAAAAGACGGCACCGTGCTGACCGACTCAGAAAAAGTGGGCCAGTGGGGCGCGCCAACCCTCGACGTGTGGGTAGTGCGCAAAGACTTTGCCGAGAAACACCCTGAGGTGGTGAAAGCCTTCGCCAAAAGCGCGATTGACGCCCAGCAGCCGTACATCTCTAACCCGGATGAATGGCTGAAGCAGCCCGCCAACCTGGAAAAACTCTCCCGCCTGAGCGGCGTGCCGGAAGCGGACGTGCCGGGACTGGTGAAAGGCAATACCTATCTGACCCCCGCGCAGCAGGTGCAGCAGCTGACCGGGCCGGTGAACAAAGCGATTGTGGATACCGCCACCTTCCTGAAAGAGCAGGGCAAAGTGCCTGCGGTAGCGGCGGATTACAGCCAGTACGTGACCGATCGTTTTGTGAAATAAGGAGTCCGCCATGCTGAATATTACGAACCTGTACGCCGATTACGGCGGGAAACCCGCGCTGGAGGATATCAACCTGACGCTGGACAGCGGTGAACTGCTGGTGGTGCTGGGCCCCTCCGGGTGCGGAAAAACCACGCTGCTGAATCTGATCGCCGGGTTTGTCCCTTATCAGCATGGCACCATCCAGCTGGAAGGCAAAAAGGTGGAAAGCCCGGGCGCCGAGCGCGGCGTGGTCTTCCAGAACGAAGGATTGCTTCCCTGGCGCAACGTGCAGGAAAACGTGGCGTTTGGGCTACAGCTTGCGGGCGTCAATCGCGAACAGCGGCTGGAAACGGCACGGACGATGCTGAAAAAAGTGGGGCTGGAAGGGGCGGAAAAACGCTTTATCTGGCAGCTTTCCGGCGGCCAGCGGCAGCGCGTGGGTATTGCCCGCGCGCTGGCCGCGAATCCGCAGCTGTTGCTGCTGGACGAGCCGTTCGGAGCGCTCGACGCCTTCACCCGCGAGCAGATGCAAACCCTGCTGCTGCGCCTGTGGCACGAGACGGGCAAGCAGGTGCTGTTGATTACCCACGATATCGAAGAGGCGGTGTTTATGGCGACGGAGCTGGTGCTGCTCTCGCCGGGGCCGGGCCGCGTGCTGGAGCGCTTGCCGCTGGATTTCGCCCGCCGCTACGTCGCGGGAGAGCCCGTGCGCAGCATCAAATCCGATCCGCTGTTTATCGAACAGCGTGAATACGTCTTAAGCCGCGTGTTTGAACAACGGGAGGCTTTCTCATGAGCATCGTCTTCAGTGAAAAAACGCGCCGCACGCGTCTGGCGCTGCGCTGGCCTTTCTCGCGCCAAATCACGTTGAGCGTCGGTACGCTGCTGTTGCTGCTGGCGGTGTGGTGGGCGGTTGCTGCCCAGCAGTGGGTCAGCCCGCTGTTTCTGCCGCCGCCGGGCCAGGTGCTGGCCAAACTCATTACCATCGCCGGGCCGCAGGGCTTTATGGATGCCACGCTCTGGCAGCATCTTGGAGCCAGTCTGGCGCGTATTCTGGTGGCGCTGCTGGCAGCGGTAATTATCGGGATACCGGTCGGGATCGCGATGGGCTTAAGCCCGACAGTGCGCGGTATTCTCGATCCGCTGATCGAGCTTTACCGCCCGGTACCGCCGCTGGCCTGGCTGCCGCTGGTGGTTATCTGGTTCGGCATAGGTGAAACGCCCAAAGTTTTACTCATCTATCTGGCGATCTTTGCGCCGGTTGCAATGTCAACGCTGGCGGGCGTGAAGAGCGCCCAGCAGGTGCGGATCCGCGCGGCGCAGTCGCTGGGGGCCAGCCGCACGCAGGTGCTGCTGTTCGTGATTTTACCGGGCGCGCTGCCGGAAATTTTAACCGGGCTGCGCATCGGCCTCGGCGTGGGCTGGTCCACGCTGGTGGCGGCAGAGCTGATTGCGGCCACGCGCGGCCTTGGCTTTATGGTGCAGTCGGCGGGAGAGTTCCTGGCGACTGACGTGGTGCTGGCAGGGATCGCGGTGATCGCCGCGATCGCCTTCGGATTAGAACTGGGGCTGCGCGCGTTACAGCGCCGCCTGACGCCCTGGCATGGAGAAATACAATGAGTGAACGTCTGACCATTACCCCGCTGGGGCCGTACATTGGCGCGCAGGTGTCGGGCCTGGATGTGACCCGTCCGCTGAGCGATAACCAGTTCGAGCAGCTGTACCACGCGGTGCTGCGTCATCAGGTCGTTTTCCTGCGCGAACAGGCGATTACCCCGCAGCAGCAGCGCGCGCTGGCCCTGCGGTTTGGCGATCTGCATATCCACCCCGTCTATCCGCATGCGGAAGGCGTGGAGGAGATTATCGTTCTGGACACCCACAACGATAACCCGGCGGACAACGACAACTGGCACACCGACGTAACCTTTATCGAGACGCCTCCCGCCGGGGCGATTCTGGCGGCGAAGCTGCTGCCGGAAACCGGCGGCGATACGCTGTGGACCAGCGGGATTGCAGCGTATGAGGCGCTCTCCGCGCCGTTCCGGACGCTGCTGAGCGGGTTGCGGGCGGAGCACGACTTCAAAAAATCGTTCCAGGAGTACAAGTACCGTAAAACGGAAGAGGAACATCAGCGCTGGCAGGAGGCGGTTGCGAAGCATCCTCCGCTGCTGCACCCGGTGGTGCGGACCCATCCTGTCACGGGCAAGCAGGCGCTGTTCGTGAACGAAGGGTTCACGACGCGCATTGTGGACGTGTCCGAGAAAGAGAGTGAGGCGCTGCTGGGATTCCTGTTCGCGCATATCACCAGGCCGGAGTTTCAGGTGCGCTGGCGCTGGCAGGAGAACGACCTGGCGATCTGGGATAACCGCGTAACGCAGCACTATGCCAATGCGGACTATCTTCCGCAGCGCCGGATTATGCAGCGGGCGACGATCCTGGGGGATAAGCCGTTCTACCGCCCTTGATTACACGTAGGCCTTACCCGGCCTACAAAAAACTGCATATTTAAAGGTGCGCCTCAATATACCGCTGATAGCGGTTCGCCTTCAGGTAACACAAATCCACCAGCACCAGTCCGTCGACGCAGTCGTTAAACGCCGGGTCGCTGCCAAAATCAATAAACTGCACGCCGCCGGGTTCGCAAAGCTCGGAATACTGCTTGTAGAGCGGCGGAATGCCGCAGCCCAGATTGCCGAGCAGGGATTTCAGCTTCGTCAGATCGTCTACGTAATCCACGCCGCCAAACTGCGCGAGCACGTCCGGCAGCGATGCGGGATACGGCTGACGTGACGCGGCCAGCGGATGCGTTGCCGGGAACCACAGGCGGTAAAAGGCCACCAGCAGATCCCGTGCGGCAGGCGGTAAGCCACCGGAAATCGAGACCGGGCCAAACAGGTAGCGGTAGTTCGGATAACGCGCCAGGTAGGCTCCAATGCCGGACCATAAATAGTCCAGGCCGCGGCGTCCCCAGTAGCGCGGCTGAATAAAGCTGCGCCCCAGCTCAATGCCGTGCTCCAGTACGTCCTGCATTTTGTCGTCGTAGTGGAACAGGCTATAGCTGTACAACCCCTCAACGCCGCGCTTTTCGATCTGCATGGCCGTCGGCATAAAGCGATACGCCCCGACGATCTCCAGATCGTCCTCATCCCACAGGATCAGGTGCAGATAATCATCGTCGTAGCTGTCGGTGTCCCGACGTTTGCCGCTCCCTTCCTCGACCGCGCGAAAGGCAATCTCGCGCAGGCGGCCCAGCTCGCGCAGCAGCGGGGCGTCTTCCTGCCCGTTGCGCTGCCAAAGATAGATGGTTTTACCGTCGCTGGTATTGCCCAGACATTCGGCCTGCGCCAGCGCGCGTTTCAGGGTGGCACGGTCTTCCGGACGGGCAATGGCGCACTGGGTTTTAAAGACGCCAGGCAATCCCTTGCCAAGACGCATCACGTGCTGACGGCACTGTTCGGCCATCTCACGCGACGAAAGGGTGGCGCTGTGCCAGTGATGCCAGGCAATCTGCTGGCCGATCTTAATCGGCAGCTGGCTGTGGCGGCGGCGGAACATCTGCTGCATGAGTAACAGCATTGACAGCGTCGGGGAGACCAGCGTGCTGGCATAGAAGAGCAGGCTGTTATGCGCCTGAATATGCACCGGCAGCAGCGGAGCGCGCAGCTTGCTGGCGAGTTTGATAAAGCCAGAGTGCCACTTTTTGTCGCGAATGCCTTTGCGCGTGGGGCGGGAAACTTCTCCGGCCGGGAAGAAGATCAGCACGCCCGCGTTTTGCAGATGCTGTTCCATCTGCACCAGGGACGATTTCGCCGTCCTGCCGCCCATATTATCCACCGGAATAAACAGCGAGCTGAGGGGCTCAAGGTGGGTCAGCATCCTGTTGGTGACGACTTTAACATCGCGTCGCACGCGAGAAACGGCGTACATCAGCGCCAGACCGTCCAGCGTACCCGTCGGGTGGTTAGCAATAATGACCAGAGGGCCATGTTCGGGGATTTGTTCAAGATCGCGGGCGGAAACGGTGCAGAGAATATCAAGGTGTTCCAGAACTTGCTCCACCATATCCAGTCCTTTCAGATGGCGGTGTGCTGCGGCAAATTGCTGAAATTCGTCTTCGTAGAACAGTCTTTTTAACAGACTTTTTTGCCAGGGGGCGGGCCTCGCCTGAGGCCAAAGATCGTCGAGAACGCTATCGAGGCTAAACATGGTTACTCCTCCTGCCGTCTTGCGAAGACAGTAGAAGGCGCAGATGTCGGTTGTATTGCAGTTTGGTGAAGATTAGCGCAGAGAGCAGGCCGGGTAAGGCGAAGCCGCCACCCGGCGCTAAAGCGGATTAACGCAGAATTTTCTTCTCGGCCAGATCCAGCGCAAAGTAGCTGAAGATCAGATCCGCGCCTGCGCGTTTGATGGCGCCGAGGCTTTCGAGGACCACTTTCTCTTCGTCAATCGCACCGGCCAGCGCGGCGAATTTGATCATCGCGTACTCGCCGCTGACCTGGTAAGCGCCCAGCGGCAGCTCGGTGCGCTCGCGGATGTCGCGCAGGATATCAAGGTACGCGCCCGCAGGTTTCACCATCAGGCAGTCTGCGCCCTGGGCTTCATCAAGCAGGGATTCGCGAATCGCTTCCCGACGGTTCAGCGGGTTCATCTGATAGGTTTTACGATCGCCCTTCAGCGCCGTGCCCGCAGCTTCACGGAACGGGCCGTAGAAGGAGGAGGCAAATTTGGTGGAGTAAGACATGATGGCGGTGTCGGTAAAGCCCGCCGCGTCCAGCGCCTGACGGATCGCCTGAACCTGTCCGTCCATTGCGGCAGAGGGCGCGATGAAGTCCGCACCCGCAGCGGCAGCAACGACCGCCTGTTTGCCGAGGTTCAGCAGGGTGGCATCGTTATCCACGCCGTGATCGCACAGCACGCCGCAGTGGCCGTGGGAGGTATATTCGCAGAAGCAGGTGTCTGACATAACCACCATTTCCGGCACGGTCTCTTTGCAGATGCGGGACATGCGGGCGACGAGGCCATCTTCTTTCCACGCGTCGCTGCCGGTGGCATCGGTATGGTGAGAGATGCCGAAGGTCATCACCGAGCGGATCCCCGCGTTGGCGATGCGTTCAATCTCACGCGCCAGATATTTCTCCGGAATGCGCATTACGCCCGGCATGGCTTCGATGGCTTTGTAGTCATCGATCTCTTCTTCGACAAAAATCGGCAACACCAGATCGTTTAAGGTCAGGGTTGTCTCTTCAAACATAGCGCGCAGTGCAGGTGACTTGCGCAGGCGGCGGGGACGTGCAATTAAATCGGTCATGGTATGCCTGATGTTTGTGGAACAAAGAAGGCTAGTGTACCTCAAAGTGAAGACAGGTGTTTTGGTAAAAGTGGGCATTTTATTTTGTAAAATGCGATGAGTCTGGTTTTTTGGCATCAATATATAATGCAGGACAGTATAACGCCGAAATGGAGATGAGTTATTCATATTGTTTTTATATTAAATAGAAAACATCATTGAAAATGATTCATTATTTATTTTTATATGTACATTATTGTTTCGTCTCTATTTTAATGCTTTGTTTTTATAATATTTATCTGTAGTGATAGAGGCTTTCTCGGTTTTGATGTGTTATTAGTCTGGATACGGACTTAATGGAAACATTCATTGAACCTTTTCGAAATGAAAATGCATAATTCCCTCCGCAATTAAACATTGCAAAATCATTGATGGACAAACTTGCTTACGTCCCTGAGGAGGGATGACCCAATGCAAACATGGAAAAAGAAACTCGTTGTATCTCAACTTGCATTAGCCTGCACCCTGGCTATCGCTTCTCAGGCCAATGCGAAGGATATTTCCGGTACGACATATAATACATTCGGATACGATAATACCGCTTCCGCTCCCTGGTATTATGGCTATGCCGACTGGGATTACTCAGACGCGACCCACGACGGCGATATTTATCCGGTGATTAATAAAAGCACCGTGAATGGTGTTATTTCAACATACTATCTGGATGATGGCATCAATGGGCGGGCGAATGCGTTAAGCATTTCCAACAGTACCATTAATGGCATGATTACCTCTAAGTGTATGACCTCCTCGTGTGCTGACGGCCTGGATACCGATGGCACCAACCATTCTCAATACGATCGTTTTAGCCTGACCGTAGATAATTCCACCATTAACGATACCTATGAGCATTATGCGTATGATGTCGTGAACGGGAAAAATACGGAAAGACACTATCTGGACACGTATAATCTGGGTAATGCGATTACCCTGGATGTGGAGTCCGATATTGTTATCCAGAATAATTCCCACATTGCCGGTATTACCCTGACGCAGGGTTATCAGGAGTCGGATAACACTCCTTACGACGGTGTTGAAGGCGTAGCCAACAGCAGCAAAGTATTTACCGACACGCTGGTGGTGAAAGACTCCGTTCTGACCTCAGGGGCATACAGCGATCTGGGAACCAGCGGGTTCTACGGTCAAACCGCGAAACCGAGCGACTACGGTGAAACGAATGCCACGGCGGCGGATGATGCAGCGCTGATCGTAGCCGCTAGCGCGTCTGATAACGCGATGCAGACCACTGCCACGTTCGATCACTCCACCGTTACTGGCGATATTCTGTTCTCCAGCACCTTCGACAACAACTTCTATCCGAACGGCGATCCGGCTACGGATACCACTGCAGACGGTGTCTATAACCCAACCACCAACGGCTGGGATGGTACCGATAAGCTGGATGTCACCCTGACCAACGGCAGTAAATGGGTCGGTGCAGCACAGTCCAGCGTCGAGGCTATCGGCACAGCGCAGATGTATGGTCTGGGCTACAGCAACGTAGACTGGAGTAGCTTATCCCCTAACAGCATTTGGCCGGATTCCATTTATGACAGTAACGGACACGTTACGGGTGAAGCGGTGTATCAGAGCGGGCTGTTTAACATCGCGCTGGATAACGGCTCTGAGTGGGATACCCGCAAGCTTTCTAATATCGACACGCTGACGGTAAACAACCAGTCTCAGGTTAACGTCGAAGACTCTGGTCTGCTGGCGGACTCCATCACCCTGACCAATGCTTCATCAATGAATATTGGAGACAGCGGTGCCGTGGCGACCGACCATCTGTATCTGGACAGCTATAGCCGTGCGGCACTGACGGAAGAAACGGCCCAACTGTATGCCAACACCATCACCGTGGATAACGGTGCTGAGCTGGCGCTGGGGCTGGGTCAGGTTGATACGCACAATATGGAACTGACCGATGGCGGGGTGCTGAACGTTGCCAGCCGTGATTACGTCCTGAACAGCGATTTGAACAACGCACGCTATATCACTAACGATAAGTACAATGCCGATTACGACTACGGTGTTGTGGCGATTAACTCAGACGGCCATCTGTCAGTGAATGGTAACGTTGCGGGTAACTACCAGGTGCGCATCGACGATGCGACCGGTGCCGGTTCCGTTGCTGATTACAAAAACAAAGAGATTATTCGCGTCTATGACAATAATGCGGATACCACAGCCAGCTTTACTGCCGCAAACAAAGCCGATTTAGGCGCTTACACCTATCAGGCGCAGCAGCAGGGTGACGCCGTTGTCCTTCAGCAGAAAGAGCTGACCGACTCTGCCAATATGGCGCTGAGCATCCCATCTGCCAATACCAATATCTGGAATCTGCAGCAGGATACCGTCGGCACGCGTCTGACCAACAGCCGTCACGGCCTGGCGGATAACGGCGGGGCGTGGGTGAGCTACTTCGGTGGCAACTTCGACGGTGACAATGGCGTTATCAGCTACGATCAGGACGTGAGCGGCATTATGGTGGGTGTGGACACCCAGATTGACGGTAATAACGCGAAGTGGATCGTCGGTGGTGCGGCAGGTTTCGCGAAGGGTGATACCAGCGATCGTACCGGTCAGGTCGATCAGGATAGCCAGACTGCGATGATCTATGCGTCAGCGAAGTTTATGAACGATCTGTTCCTAGACAGCTCCCTGAGCTACACCCGCTTCAACAGCGATCTCTCCGCCAACATGAGCAACGGTCAGTACGTTGACGGCAATACCACGAATGATGCTGTTGGTTTTGGGCTGAAGCTGGGCTATGACTGGAAGCCAAACCTCTCTGGCTACGTTACGCCGTATGCAGCCGTCTCTGGCCTGTTCCAGTCTGGCGATGATTATCGTCTGAGCAATGATATGCGCGTTGATGGGCAATCTTACGATAGCCTGCGTTATGAACTCGGCGTTGATACGGGTTACACCTTCAACTACGGCGGTGAACAGGCTCTGACGCCTTACTTCAAACTGGCCTACGTCTATGACGACGCCGATAACAATGCCGATATTAACGGTGACAGCATTGATAACGGCGTGAAAGGCTCCGCTGTGCGGGTAGGGCTGGGCACCCAGTTCAGCTTCACGAAGAACTTCAGTGCGTACACCGATGCCACATATCTGGGCGGCGGCGACGTTGATCAGAACTGGGGCGCTAATCTGGGCGTGAAATATACCTGGAAATGAATAAAAGCGGGGGAGTGGTTATCTCCCCCGCTTTTTATACAGGTAATAAAAATAATATTGAACCGACAAATACGGATGACTTGAGGTCTGCATGAACGTTAATGCGAAACCACTTTCTGAATTACGCCGGCTCGAACAGCATTTAACAGCGGCCAGTACCCCTTTTACATGTGCGCCCCAGCAATTAATTACGTCAGACGAATGGAATGAGCCTTGTACGATCGTATTACAAACCGGCGTTATTGAGGTTTATCGAACTTCTGATGAACTGCTGGTGGGGATTGCGACTGCCCCTTTTATATTCGGGCTGTCTACGGTGGTGATTAATCACTCTCACGAATACAGGGTGATTGCTAAAACAGCCTGTACCGGTTTTTATCTGCCCACGGAAACCACCCGTCAACTTATCCAGCAGTATTCACTCTGGAAAGAGGCCTTCTGCTGGTTATCCTGGATAACTTATATTCTCGAGAAACGCGATAAGCAGCTGGTGGGAAATAACTCCTATCACCAGATCCGCTCGATGCTGCTGAATATGGCGGAATGGGATGAAACGCTGCGTTCAAAAATCGGTGTGATGAATCATATTCAACAGAGCACACGAATTTCACGCTCCGTTGTTGCCGAGGTGCTTGCCGCCCTGAGGCAGGGAAACTATATCAACATGAGCCGGGGCAAGCTGGTCAGCATCAACCGCTTGCCCACGGAATATTAAAATTAGTTAGACGCGGTGAGAACCTGGGCTTTATTGGCGCTCAGTTCAGCCACTAAGTTATTAATCCCGTCACTCATATTGACGAAACGCGTATGCGGGGAGCGGGTGACCACCACAAATGCGCCCACGTTTGACTGCGGGATCATGGCCATATAGGTGATGAATCCGCCGCCGCCGCCGGTTTTCTGAATAATACCCGGACGGCCATTTTTCGGTGCCATATAGACCCAGCCCATACCGAGCGCGTCGGCTTTACCCGGCACGTCCATCCCGATGACGCGTTGCAGCTGAGTGCGCTGATAAATCAGGGTCTGCATGCGATCGGCCTGGCTGCTGCGAGCGTAGAAATCTGAGGAAAGGAACTGCTGCATCCAGCGCATCATGTCGCCAGGCGTGGAATAGACCCCGCCGCTGCCCACGGCTGCGAGCGTGTTATTACAGGGGCTAGCGCCTTTCTCCGCCACCATCAGGCGACGGCACTGATCCGGGGACGGGGTAAAGGTGGTGTCTTTCATACCCAGCGGACGGGTTATCTGCTCTTCAAAAAGCTGCGTGTAGGGTTTGCCAGCCGCCGTTGAAAGGGCGTCCGCCAGCAGGTCAAAGGCCAGGTTTGAATAAGAGGCCTGCGAACCCGGCGCCGCCTTCAGCGTGGCGGTACTCAGGTAGCTCCAGCGCTGGTCGCGCGTTGGCCAGACAAATACGTCACGGTGCGCTGCCCCGCCTGGCTGCTCGCGCGGCAGGGCGCTGGTGTGGGTGGCAAGGTTCACAAGCCGAATCGGCGTACCCTGGTAGGTTGGAACCCGGGCGCCTGGAGGCGCGTATTTGCTGAGCGGGTCGTCGAGTTTCACCACACCCTGGTCGAGCAGCTTAACCAGCATTTCGCTGGTCATCAGCTTGGTTAAGGACGCGATGCGGATAACGGAATCCAGCTGCGGGTGAACGTTATTTCCTGGGCGCGTTTCGCCAAAGCTGCGGAACACACGCTGGTTGCCGTCGATGACGACCATCGCCATCCCGGTCGCGCCGCTGCCGTAATAGATAAGGTTCGCGTAGCGATCGGCAATATCTGAAGCTAAAACGGGCGCCGTCAGCGGTTGGGCTGCCTGGGCGGTAGAAAAGCTCACCGCACACAGCGCGGCAAAAGAGAGCAGACAACGTTTCAACGAAAAGCATCCATGAAGTGAATGAGGAAAGTAATGGGTATTTATACTACTAAACGGTACCGCGCAATGCCCCGAATTGCATAACGATAGCGAGAAAAACGTAACCATGGGTAAATATGAACAATTTACTGACGAGCCATCTCCCATTTTGTGACATCGGGCTTATGATAGGCACCAGTGTCACTCAATCTTACGGAGAACGGTATGTCTGAGAAGCGTGTGGTTATGGTTGTCGATATGCAGAACGGGGTATTTGAAACCCCTCGTCATCAGCGCGAAAAATGTGTCTCTCTGATCAACCAGCTTACGCAGGCAGCCGACAAGGTGATTTTTATTCAGCATACCGAGGCCGGGGGCCTGGAAGAGGGAAGTGAAGGGTTTGCGCTACTGCCTGAACTCCATCAGCCTGCTGATGCGCTTTACGTCACTAAAACCGCCTGTGATGCCTTCTATAACACCGCGCTAGAGACGCTGCTGCGTGAGCAGGGCATTCGCGAGTTTGTCATCTGCGGCTGCGCCACCGACTACTGCGTCGATGCGACGATTAAGAACGGCGTCAGCCGGGGTTATCACATTATCGTGGCGGAAGATGCCCACACTACCGCCAATCGCCCGGCGGCAGATGCGCAGATCCTGATTAACCACCACAACGACGTCTGGCGTAACTTCATCGCGCCGGCGAATCCTCTCGCGGTGAAACGCACCGAAACAATTCTTGAAAACTGGAAAGCGAACTAATAATTAACGCTCGGGTCTGACCTTTTTGCCGGAGCCGGGAGGCTGGCTCGGGCAGGTTTTTCGTGTGGTAACGTGTTGTGCACAGCAACAGCCATAACAACAAGAAGGAAGCATTATGTTTAAGTCTTTTTTCCCAAAGCCGGGGCCTTTTTTCCTGTCGGCATTTATTTGGGCACTCATCGCTGTCATTTTCTGGCAGGCGGGCGGCGGCGCATGGCTGACGCGTATCACGGGAGCAACGGGTGAGGTGCCGATTAGCGCGGCGCGCTTCTGGTCGCTGAGCTATCTGCTGTTTTACGCCTACTATATGGTGTGCGTAGGGCTGTTTGCGCTGTTCTGGTTTATGTATTCTCCGCACCGCTGGCAGTACTGGTCGATCCTCGGCACATCGCTAATTATCTTTGTCACCTGGTTCCTCGTGGAGGTGGGCGTGGCGGTGAACGCCTGGTATGCGCCGTTCTACGATCTGATCCAGACCGCGCTGAGCTCGCCGCACAAGGTGACCATCAACCAGTTCTACCATGAAGTCGGGATCTTCCTCGGTATCGCCCTGATTGCGGTTATCATCGGCGTGATGAACAACTTCTTCGTCAGCCACTACGTTTTCCGCTGGCGTACCGCGATGAATGAACATTACATGGCGCACTGGCAGCACCTGCGCCATATCGAAGGCGCCGCGCAGCGCGTGCAGGAAGACACCATGCGTTTTGCCTCCACCCTTGAAGATATGGGCGTCAGCTTTATCAACGCCATCATGACGCTAATCGCCTTCCTGCCCGTGCTGGTAACGCTCTCTGCGCACGTGCCGGATCTGCCTATTGTCGGTCATATTCCTTATGGTCTGGTGATTGCCGCGATCGTCTGGTCGCTGATGGGGACGGGCCTGCTGGCGGTAGTGGGGATCAAGCTGCCGGGTCTGGAGTTTAAAAATCAACGCGTGGAAGCCGCTTACCGTAAAGAGCTGGTTTACGGCGAAGATGATGCCAACCGCGCCTCGCCGCCGACCGTCCGCGAGCTGTTTGGCGCCGTGCGTCGTAACTACTTCCGACTCTACTTCCACTATATGTATTTCAACATCGCGCGTATTTTGTATCTGCAGGTCGATAATGTTTTCGGTTTGTTCCTGCTGTTCCCGTCGATTGTTGCGGGTACGATTACGCTCGGTCTGATGACGCAGATTACCAACGTTTTCGGTCAGGTTCGAGGCTCGTTCCAGTACCTGATCAGCTCCTGGACCACCCTGGTAGAACTGATGTCCATCTACAAACGTCTGCGCAGTTTTGAACGTGAGCTGGACGATCGTGACCTGCAGGAAGTCACCAACACATTTAGCTAATACAGGAAGTTGCTATGTCTTTTGCCGTACCGCGCGCGTTACCGTTGTCCTTGCTGGCCGCTCTTGTGCTGGCAGGCTGTGCCGAAAAAGGTGCCGCTCCGCTCAAAAAGGGGGAGAAGCCCGTCGATGTGGCGAGCGTTGTGCGGCAGAAAATGCCCGCCAGCGTGAAGGATCGCAACGCGTGGGCAGATGCGCTGGCAAAAACCTTTGAAAGCCAAAAGATCGCGCCGACCGAGGAGAATATCTGCTCGGTGCTGGCGGTGGCGCAGCAGGAGTCAATGTACCAGTCAGACCCGGTGGTGCCGGGCCTGAACAAAATTGCCTGGAAAGAGATCGACCGCCGCGCGGAGTCCATGCATATCCCGGTGTTCCTCGTGCACACCGCGCTTAAAATCACCTCGCCTAACGGCAAAAGCTACAGCGAGCGGCTGGATGCGGTGAAAACCGAAAAACAGCTTAGCGCCATCTTTGATGATTTCATCAGTATGGTCCCGATGGGGCAGAAGCTGTTTGGCTCGCTGAACCCGGTACACACCGGTGGCCCGATGCAGGTGAGCATTGCGTTCGCGGAGAAGCATACCGACGGCTACCCGTGGAAAATCGACGGTACGGTGCGTCAGGAGGTCTTTTCCCTGCGCGGTGGGCTGTGGTTCGGCACCTATCATCTGCTGAACTATCCGGCGAACTACAATGAGCCGCTGTACCGCTTTGCCGACTTTAACGCGGGCTGGTATGCCAGCCGTAATGCGGCATTCCAGAGTGCGGTCAGCCGCGCAAGCGGCGTCAAGCTGGCGCTGGACGGCGATCTCATCGCTTACGGCAGCAGCGAAGCTGGGAGCACCGAGCTGGCAGTACGGAAATTATCGACAACGCTTGGCTTGAGCAACAGCGACATTCGCCGTCAGCTTGAGAAAGGCGATAGCCTGGCCTTTGAGAAAACGGATCTGTACAAGAAGGTGTTTGCGCTTGCGGAGCAGAAAAGTGGGAAAACGTTACCGAGGGCGATCCTGCCGGGGATCCAGCTGGAAAGCCCGAAGATCACGCGTAACCTGACAACCGCATGGTTCGCAAAACGCGTGGACGATCGCCGGGCGCGCTGTATGGGGCTTTAACGGCGGCGGCGAAAGCGCAGAACTAACGCTACAACGCCCAGAATCATACATCCCGCGAGGAAGGGGATCAGGCCGAACAGGGTGCTGACGCCAAACCCAATCTCAACTCGCGGGCGTCCGTTATCCTGCACCTGCATCAGGTGTTCATAAACGCCAGGCGCATGGACCAGCATATTGAGCAGCTGGGAACCGGCCCAGAAGCAGAACAGGACAAACAGGGCATAAGCAATATTACCCGCCGTGGAGGTTTTTGGTTTGCCGCCAAAAATCGGTTTCGACAATGTAAAGTCTGCCATGTTGACCTCCCGTGGTATCACTCTGTTTTAATACGCGTCTTACGGGGTGAGTTTGACAGGTCATCGCATTTGTCAATATCAGAATCGTGGTAATTTGCGCTCAGGAATTCTCCTGGATTGTCGATTTCTGCAGCACATCACAATTTCATCACTTAAGTGAAATTGCGTCGCGTTTCAGAATTTCCGTATCTGCCACAGACCTGGCCGAAAAACTGTGAGAGGATGTCTTTTTTTCCTGCCGGAGTTGTTATGAAGCTCACGTCCAAACTACGCCGTGACTGGCACTACTACGCCTTTGCCATCGGGCTGATCTTTATTCTTAACGGTGTCGTGGGCCTGTTGGGGTTTGAAGCAAAAGGGTGGCAAACCTATGCCGTCGGGCTGGTGACCTGGGTGATAAGTTTCTGGCTGGCGGGGCTGATTATCCGCCGTCGTCCTGAAGAGACGACAGCGGATGAGGCGAAGAGCGCCGATTAACCGTTTACGGAACTTTTAAGCGCGCTGTCGGCGGCGTGACGCTCCAGCGCCAGTTCGATCAGGCGGGTGATCAGTTCCGGGTAGCTCAGGCCGCTGGCCTGCCACAGTTTTGGATACATGCTGATGTTAGTGAACCCCGGCAGCGTGTTGATTTCATTGATCACCACTTCGTTTTCCGGCGTCAGGAACACATCCACGCGCGCCATGCCGCAGCAGCCGAGCGTCTGATAGGCGCGAATGGCGATCGCCCGGATCTTATCGTTAATCGCCGGATCGATATCCGCAGGAACGACAACCTGCGCGCCTTTGTCATCAATGTATTTGGTGTCGTACGAGTAGAAGTCGCTGTTTAACACCACTTCGCCGCAGGTGCTCGCCTGTGGAAAATCGTTGCCCAGCACGGCGCACTCAATTTCACGGCCTTTGATGCCCTGCTCAACCACCACTTTATGGTCGAACTCAAACGCCAGACGGACAGCCTGCGTGAACTCTGCTTCGCTGGTGACTTTGCTGACGCCCACGGAGGAGCCCTGGTTTGCAGGCTTCACAAACAGCGGCAGACCCAGCTCTCCGCTGATTTGCGCGAAGCTGTGTTTGTCGCGGTTGGCGCGGGTGAGGGTCACGAATGGCGCAATATTCAGCCCGGCATCGCGCAGCAGGCGTTTGGTGACGTCTTTGTCCATGCACGCGGCAGAGCCGAGTACGTCCGAGCCGACGAACGGCAGGTTGGCCATGCGCAGCATCCCCTGCAGGGAACCATCTTCGCCCAGGGTGCCGTGAACAATAGGGAAGACAACGTCGATCTGGGCGAGAGCCTGAGCGTTGCCGGCGTCGATGAGCTGCCCCTTCACGACGCCGGGTACGGTGGCGACGCTCACTTCCGAAGGATTAAGGGCGATATGGGCCGGATCGTGAGCGTTCAGCAGATACTGGCTGGCATCGTTAACGTGCCACTGACCCTGTTTATCAATGCCCAGCAGCACCACGTCGAAACGGCTTTTATCGATCGCATCAACGATATTTTTGGCCGATTGCAATGACACTTCGTGCTCCGCTGATTTTCCCCCAAAGACAATACCTACGCGCTGCTTAGCCATCTCACTCTCTTCCAGTCTGACGAAAAGCCAATAACATACCACGATGCCCGGCGGGTTTCGCGGCCTTCTGCCATAATGTTTTGGGGAATGTTGAGGGGGGAGAGTGAAAGGAAAAACGCTGCTGACCGTATTCATCATTGTGGCCGTTGCAACGGTGGGTTACCGCTGGTTGCCGCCTTACTACAACCCTTTCATACCGCTGACGCTTGACGACCCGCCGGGCCGAATCGCCCAGTATAAGCTTCGGCGCCTAACCCCCGAGGCGTGCGCGAGCCTGCTTTCGCAGGCTAACCAAAGAGATCTCATCCGCACCCAGCCGGTGGCCGACAGCGGTGGCGCGTGTCCGCTCAACAACGTCGTGCGCGTGCGTGATTTCGGCCCGGTCGGCCTGAACAGCAGCTTTCTTGCCAGCTGTCCGCTGGCGCTCAGCTCTGCGCTGTTTATCAGCCAGCAGGCCCGGCCGTTAACAAAACGCTATACGGGCAGCGACCTGGCGCGTATCGACCACCTCGGCAGCTTTGCCTGCCGCAATATTTACCATCGCCCTGACGCGCGACGCAGTGAGCATGCCACGGCGGAGGCGCTGGATATCGCCGCCTTTCGGCTGGCGAACGGGGAACGCGTCACGGTGCTGAACGGCTGGAAGGCGGCAGCAACGCAGCCATGGCTTAAGGCCATGCTGTCGGCAAGCTGCGGCTACTACGGAAACGGCCTCGGGCCGGAGTATAACGCGGCGCATGCCAACCATTTTCATCTGGGAATGCGCGGTTTCGGAGTCTGTCGGTGAAGCATAATATTCCGCCAGAAAATGGATGAATTGTGACTTATTTCACAAATATGATGACTGGGAAGATAAAACACCAAAGTCAGTCAGGCCGCATCTCTGGTGCGACGTCAAAACGCGTAACTTGCTAATCTGTAGGCGAATTCGCCTAAAAATGAAGACTATTTCTTTATGGAATCCTGGAAAGTTAATCTCATCTCGGTCTGGTTCGGCTGCTTCTTTACCGGGCTGGCCATCAGCCAGATCCTGCCGTTCCTGCCGCTGTACGTCTCGCAGCTGGGGGTGACCTCGCATGAAGCGCTCTCCATGTGGTCCGGCCTGACGTTCAGTGTCACGTTTCTGGTCTCCGCCATTGTGTCACCGATGTGGGGCAGCCTGGCGGATCGGAAAGGCCGAAAACTGATGCTGCTGCGCGCCTCGCTCGGGATGGCGATTGCCATTCTGCTGCAGGCCTTCGCCACCAACGTCTGGCAGCTGTTTTTCCTGCGCGCGGTGATGGGGCTGACGTCCGGGTACATTCCGAATGCCATGGCGCTGGTCGCCTCTCAGGTGCCGCGCGAGCGTAGCGGCTGGGCGCTGAGTACGCTCTCCACGGCACAGATCAGCGGCGTCATCGGCGGTCCGCTGCTGGGCGGCTTTCTGGCGGACCACGTCGGGCTGCGCGCGGTATTTATCATCACCGCGATCCTGCTGGTGGTCAGTTTTCTGGTCACGCTCTTTCTGATTAAAGAAGGGGGCCGCCCGGTGATCAGTAAATCTGAACGCCTGAGCGGCAAGGCCGTCTTCGCCTCGCTGCCCTATCCGGGACTGATGATCAGCCTGTTTGTGACCACTATGGTTATCCAGCTTTGTAACGGTTCGGTCGGTCCGATTCTGGCGCTGTTTATCAAGTCGATGGAGCCGGAAAGTACAAATATCGCTTTTCTGAGCGGCATGATTGCCGCCGTGCCGGGCGTATCCGCCCTGATTTCCGCACCGCGTCTGGGGAAACTGGGTGACAGGATCGGCACGGCGCGCATCCTGATGGCGACGCTGATTTTTGCGGTCGTGCTCTTCTTCGCGATGTCGTTTGTCACCTCTCCGCTTCAGCTTGGGGTACTGCGATTTCTGCTCGGGTTTGCCGATGGCGCCATGTTGCCTGCGGTACAGACCCTGCTGGTTAAATATTCCAGCGACCAGGTGACGGGGCGTATTTTTGGATATAACCAGTCATTTATGTATCTGGGGAATGTTGCCGGTCCACTTATTGGCGCATCCGTTTCCGCGATGGCCGGTTTTCGTTGGGTATTTGCGGCTACGGCGATTGTCGTTTTAATCAATATTATCCAGCTGGCTATTGCGCTGCGTCGCCGCGGACAAATTGCGGATGCGAAATCGTCGAGATAATCGTTTCGTTGATGTATTATATATTCTTATGGTAGCCGCATTTTTATATAACAAAATGCGGCTGCTTTTTATAGAAAAACGTTTCGCTCATGGCGCTGGCTCTTTATTTCCGTTCCTGTGTCACTTTTGCATACCATAATTAATTTCTTCTCTTTGCAATAGGGATTCAGAGTGATAACTTCAGACAAAACTGAAAAAGGAACTGGCACGATGAAAAATCTCATTGCTGAATTGCTGGTCAAGCTGGCACAAAAGGAAGAGGAGTCAAAAGAGCTGGTAGCCCAGGTCGAAGCGCTGGAAATTGTAGTCACCGCGCTGCTGCGACAAATGGCGAAAACCGATCAACAGGCTTTGATTGAGAGCGTGGAAGGCGCGCTGGACAGCGTCAGGCCTGAATCGCAGGTTCCGGTTGAGGATGCCGAGATGCTCCACCAGTACGTAAAGAAGCTGTTAAGGCATCCGCGCACCTAAACCGTCACAGGACGTAACGACGTGTCATAGAATTGTCATGCAGGATGCCTATAGTCGCTCTGTTTTTATTTTTATGTATTTGTACATGGAGAAAATAAATTGAAACAGAGCGCACTTTTCATCGCATTACTTCCCCTGTTAATTACCCCTGCCGTTTATGCCGATACTGCCCAAACCAGCGTGCTGGATAATCGCGCGGCAAAAGGGGATATCACCCAGCCTGGCGGCGCACGCCGTTTATCAGAAGATCAAACTGCCGCTATTCGCGCTTCGCTGAATGATAAGCCGGCGAAAAATATTATTCTGCTTATTGGCGATGGAATGGGGGATTCCGAAATCACGGCGGCGCGAAATTATGCCGAGGGTGCGGGCGGCTTTTTTAAAGGTATCGACGCATTACCGCTGACCGGACAATATACCCATTACGCGCTGGATAAAAAAACCGGTAAACCGGATTACGTCACGGACTCCGCGGCCTCTGCTACGGCGTGGTCCACCGGCGTGAAAACCTATAATGGCGCGCTGGGTGTGGATATTCACGAAAAAGATCACCAAACCCTTCTGGAGATGGCAAAAGCGGCGGGCCTTGCGACCGGCAACGTCTCCACCGCTGAACTTCAGGATGCAACGCCCGCGGCGCTGGTGGCGCATGTAACCTCGCGTAAATGCTACGGTCCGTCAGTGACCAGCGAAAAATGCCCGACGAACGCGCTGGAAAAAGGCGGCAAAGGCTCGATTACGGAACAGCTGCTGAACGCGCGTCCTGACGTGACCCTCGGGGGCGGCGCGAAAACCTTCGCAGAAACCGCGACGGCGGGCGAGTGGCAGGGCAAAACGCTGCGCGAGCAGGCGCAGGCCCGCGGCTATCAGCTGGTGAGTGACGCAAATTCTCTGGCAGCTATCACCGAGGCGAACCAGGACAAGCCGCTGCTGGGGCTATTCTCTGACGGCAACATGCCCGTGCGCTGGGAAGGACCAAAAGCCTCTTATCACGGCAATATCGATAAACCTGCCGTGACCTGTACGCCTAACCCGAAACGCACGGACAGCGTACCGACGCTGGCGGCGATGACTGATAAAGCCATCTCTCTGCTGAGCAAGAGCGAAAAAGGGTTCTTCCTGCAGGTGGAAGGCGCGTCGATCGATAAGCAGGATCATGCGGCGAATCCGTGCGGCCAGATTGGCGAAACCGTCGATCTGGACGAAGCGGTACAGAAGGCGCTTGAGTTTGCGAAAAAAGACGGCAACACCCTGGTGATCGTCACCGCGGACCATGCCCACGCCAGCCAGATCATCCCGGCAGATACCAAAGCCCCTGGTCTGACGCAGGCCCTGAATACCAAAGATGGCGCCGTTATGGTGTTGAGCTACGGCAACTCTGAGGAAGAGTCCATGGAGCACACGGGCACCCAGCTGCGCATTGCAGCCTATGGGCCGCACGCGGCAAACGTGGTAGGCCTGACCGATCAAACGGATCTGTTCTACACCATGAAGGCGGCGATGGGTCTTAAATGATAAAATCCCGGCGGAAATCACATCTGCCGGGTGGTTTTTTTCCTGTCACGAACCAGACTTACAGGGAATGTTCACAAAAGGATGGTGCAATGAAAACAACATTACTGGTTACTCTGCTCTCTGGCCTGTTCCTGATCGCATCGGCGAACGCGGAAGAGAAAACGTTAACGCCGCAACAGCAGCGTATGACCACCTGTAATCAACAGGCGACGTCTCAGAGTCTGAAGGGAGATGCCCGCAAGACATACATGAGCGACTGCCTTAAAAACGGCGCCGCGAAGCCGGCTGAAAAAAGCCTGACGCCGCAGCAGCAAAAAATGCGCGAGTGTAATGCGAAAGCAACCGAACAGTCCCTTAAAGGGGACGACCGCAGCAAGTTCATGAGCGCGTGCCTGAAGAAAAAAGTGTAGTTCAAACGGGTGAGCGGCTCCGGCGGCTCACCCGAAATTTCATACTTTCCCCGCAGACCCCCTCTCTATAATTTGGGAAAATGTTTCAGAATATTCCCAAAAATGATGAATGATGAAACGTATTACAACAAAAAGCGCATTCGGGAAGAGTGGAGTTTAACCCTTTCTCAGGATGACCCTCACCGCGCCGGCATTCAGTTTGCCCGGCGAGTCAGGCTGGCGCGCGCCGTCGGCCTGGCGGCAATGTTTTTCCCCGTTGCGGGGATGCTGGTCACCCATTTTTTACCCGGCGGCTGGTGGCTTTTACTGGTGGGGTGGTCGTTCGTCTGGCCCCATTTTGCCTGGCAGCTGTCCTGCCGCGCCGCTTCACCCCATCAGCAGGAAATTTTCAATCTTAAAATCGATGCCATTATTGCCGGGCTCTGGATCGGCGTGATGGGGATGAATGCGTTACCCACGGCAGCGCTGGTGATGATGGTAGGGATGAATATGATGGGCTCCGGGGGCTGTCGCCTGTTTATCCCGGGGATCGCGTTGACCCTGCTCTCCGCGCTGGTGACGCTGCCACTCGTCGGGAAGGTGGCCGTCTTCAACCCCGACCTCGTGGAGTGGGGCTTAACGTTACCCGTACTCGTGCTGTATCCCATGCTGTTTGCCTGGCTTAGCCACCGAACCGCCGTCAGGCTTGCGGAACATAAGCAGCGGCTGGAAATGATGAGCACACGAGACGGGATGACCGGGGTCTTCAACCGCCGACACTGGGAAATGCTGCTG
>NZ_QFXN01000091.1:0-79075 GCF_003144775.1 Enterobacter sp. CGMCC 5087
GAGGAAACAGGCTATGCCGTCTCAACTGATCCAGTTTCTCCAGAAGCCCCGTGGACCGGCTTTCAATATCCACGACCAGGCGGGCTGAAGGCCACTGCGTTTGAGCGATAAGGGCGTCGTCCAGCGTGGCGTAGTCGCAGCAGCTGCTCAGGGGAAACTGCGCGTTGAGAAAACCGGTGCGCAGGTAGTGATCCTCCGTCACCAGAAGGATAAACGGGGCGTCGCTTTTGCGGGGCTGGCCGATAGACTGGCTCAAAAATTCGAGCCGGTCGAAAAAGGGGGGAGCAAAAGGTGAGCGCGTAAATCCCAGTGCATCACTTCCTGTACGCCGCCGCCGGTAACGGCGCACTGTCATTCGCATGGTCTCCCTCCTGGAAATGGCTTTTTAATCCTCCGGCCATGTCCAGGACGGCCAGTAATATCCCTGGCCGAGGTCTGCGCCTGCCTGCAGTGCCCAGGTACGATCGCGTTCAGTCTCAATACCTTCAATAAGCACTTTCCCGGCAAGCTGAAAGCAAAGGGAAACCAGTTGCCTCAGCGCAGGGGTGTCGCGTAAACGCCAGAATGCTTCCTTATCTATTTTGATGCCGCTTAACGGGAGTCGGCAGGATAAAAACGACTGCACGGTGACGTCATCCACGTCATCAAGCCAGATTGCGTGTCCCTGTCTGCTAAGTTGCCGCAAATTTTGAACGACATGCTGCTTCTCGACGAGGGTCAGCGCTAAAAAGGACGCGAGATCGACAATCTCAATATTGAGCGACACGTCTGTTAACCGGATAAGTCGCTGAAAAGAGGCTGTCTCTGTCAGGACGGTTATCGGCAGATTAATAAAAAGATTATGACCGTGCGGCGCATTTTTTAACGCGGCAAGCTGCGCTTCAAGCAGCGTTATCGACCACTCTGCGGACCGTTCGCAAAAAAAGTCCTCGCTGTGCCGCGTGTCGGACAGAACGCTTAGCACCTCCACGCCAACCTGGCGCAAGGAGGAAAGGGCGACGATGGGCTCAAGCTTAATGCCGACGATGTCCTGAGAAATGTACTGTAACCGGGGGGGCGTATCGATCAGGTTTTGCGCTGCCACTCCATTGTCCTGTTGTCTGCCAGCCTCCAGGCGGCCGGGATACCTGACTCTAGTGTGACGAGCTGACGTTCGGGAAAACAGCAGGCGTTACTTAAATGCAACTAAGCCTTTTCGCAGCGCCAAATTTTACGGTGAAACAGGGCGAAATGTTGAGAAAATAGCCGTATTTACAATCGGCTAGTGGTAATTGCCGTGTAAAGCGGAAAAGGCATTGACTCACTTGCCATTGACCGTATAATTCTTCGCGTTTCACCACCGCGAAGTACACGCATATCAGTGCGCCCTTAGCTCAGTTGGATAGAGCAACGGCCTTCTAAGCCGTAGGTCGTAGGTTCGAATCCTACAGGGCGTGCCATTTCATAGAGTCACGCCTCCTTCACATCCTCCTGATTTCCGTTGTGGGACATATTTGGGACATCGCCCCTAAATTTACCGGTCAAGAAGGACATTTATGTGGTATCTACTCGCAACTTCGCTTGCCGCACTCTCCCTTAATAAAAGCCTGGCTTATCTAATGCTGGGATTAACGGCATTTCTCGGCTGGAAACAGGGTATTCTTGACGCCCCGGCGCTGCTGGTTATTGCGTCAATCGTTGTTGGCTGGTCTGCTGTTGAATGGCTACGTAATAAAAATAATAAATATACATATCTGGTCGAAGGCCTGTGCGTGGTCATCGCCGTTGCCCTGGTTTTGCATGTGATCCCGGGCTTCCATAACCCCAAAGTGCTGGATGCTGTCGTCGTTGGTCCGCAAAGCATACCGTTCAGTATGTACTTTAATATGGACAAGGCAGTGGTGCCGTTCTTTTTAATTACGTGCATGCCAACGTTATTCGTAGCAAAACCCCTCTATAAAGCTGGCAAGGTCGGCTGGGGAATATTGGTTCTTGCGATACCCGCGCTGTTACTTCTGGCTGTTGCGTTGGGCGGACTTAGAATTGAGCCGCATGCACCAGAATGGTTCGCTCAATTTGCCCTTGCGAATATTTTCTTCGTCTCTTTGGCCGAGGAAGCCTTGTTCAGAGGCTACCTGCAGCAACGCTTGTCCCGGATTATTCATCCTGTTGTCGCGATGTTGATTGCCTCAGTCATCTTTGGACTGATGCATTATAGCGGCGGTTTACTGCTTATTATTTTTGCCAGCCTCTCCGGCATTATTTACGGCCTGGCGTGGATGTGGAGCGGTAAGCTCTGGGTTGCAACGTTATTCCATTTTGGCCTGAACTGCGTGCATTTATTGTTCTTCACCTATCCGATGTATGCCCCTCATGCGGCGATGTGATGCTTTTTAAATGAGTAGTCTTATAAACTTAGCTACCTCCAGATAAGCATAAAAAGCCCCGCAATATCGGGGCTTTTATATCTGGCGGGCGCATGAATAACAGATTTACCTTTGCGTCATAATGAATAGAAGGCTAATGAATTTCATTGTAGGCAGGCTTAAGGTTTTCTTAATCTAAAAATTATCTCTCATTAAAATTTGGATTTTTATCATTCTAAAATCTGCTAAAAAGAAATTTTACACTTTTACGCCTAAACTGGATTGATACTAATTATCATTAGCGTTGTTGTATGCTTTAATCCTGTCCCACAAAGCTATGAGTCGTTAATCCCGTTGGTCTATTAAGGATATGTTCATGAATTCTCGCCTGCTGTCCTGCTTCTCGCTTGCCTTGTTGTCTTCATCACTTTTCCTTTCTACACAATCGGTTGCGGCCGATAACAGCGAAGGTATCGTTGTTTATAACGCGCAGCACGAAAACCTGGTGAAGTCGTGGGTGGACGGTTTTACTAAAGAAACCGGCATCAAAGTCACTCTGCGTAATGGCGATGACAGCGAGCTGGGTAACCAACTGGTTCAGGAAGGCAGCGCGTCACCTGCAGACGTGTTCCTGACGGAGAACTCGCCTTCAATGGTGCTGGTGGATAACGCCAACCTGTTTGCGCCGCTGGATGCAGACACCCTGAAGCAGGTACCGGCGGAATATCGTCCTGCGCACGGCCGCTGGATCGGCATTGCCGCCCGCAGCACGGTATTTGTGTATAACCCGGCAAAACTCAGCGAACAGCAGCTGCCTAAGTCGCTGATGGATCTGGCGAAACCCGAGTGGAAAGGCCGCTGGGCGGCATCACCGTCAGGCGCGGATTTCCAGGCCATCGTGAGCGCGATGCTGGCGCTGAAAGGCGAGAAGGCCACCCTGGAATGGCTTAAAGCGATGAAAGCCAATTTCGTTGCCTATAAAGGCAACAGCACCGTGATGAAAGCGGTCAATGCCGGTCAGATTGATGGCGGCGTGATTTATCACTACTACCGTTTTGTCGATCAGTCCAAAACCGGTGAAAACAGCAAAAACACCCAGCTCTACTACTTCAAACACCAGGATCCGGGCGCGTTTGTGAGCCTCTCCGGCGGCGGCGTGCTGGCATCCAGCAAGCATAAAGCGCAGGCGCAGGCCTTCATCAAATACATTACCGGTAAAGAAGGTCAGGAAAGCCTGCGTACCAACAACGCCTTTGAGTATGCGGTGGGCGTGAACGCGGCCTCAAACCCGAAACTGGTCCCGCTAAAAGATCTTGATGCACCGAAAGTTGAACCTTCGACGCTTAACAGTAAAAAAGTTATCGAGCTGATGACGCAAGCCGGCCTGCTGTGATCCTGAGAGTAAAGTGAACGTCTTATGTCTGGTCTGAGTCTCGACATCGGAAAAAACAGAGTGCAGGAGCCTGCCCGCAGGCGTCCTGCACTGCCGATGGTTGCGTTAGCTGTTTTGTTTTCATTAATGGCGCTTCTGCCTTTGGGTTTTATCATTGCCATTGGCATTGAGACCGGCTGGGAAACCATTAAGGCGCTGGTGTTTCGCCCGCGTGTTGCTGAGCTGCTCAGCAACACGCTGTGGCTGACGGCTTTAGCGGTTCCGCTGTGTATCGTGACGGGCGTGGCAATCGCCTGGCTCACGGAGCGCACGCAGCTTGCCGGGCGAGGGATCTGGTCCGCACTGGCGGTCGCCCCGCTGGCGATCCCCGCGTTTGTGCAAAGCTATGCCTGGGTGAGCGCTGTCCCGTCCATGCACGGGCTCTCCGCGGGCGTGTTCCTCTCGGTTCTTGCCTACTATCCGTTTATCTATATGCCGGTTGCGGCGGTGCTGCGTCGCCTTGACCCGACGCTTGAAGATGTCGCCGCTTCGCTGGGTACGCCGCCGTGGAGGGTCTTTTTCCGCGTGGTGCTGCCCCAGCTCAAGCTGGCTATCTGCGGCGGCGCGCTGCTGGTGGCGCTGCACCTGCTGGCGGAATATGGCCTGTACGTGATGATCCGCTTTGATACCTTCACCACGGCAATTTATGACCAGTTCCAGTCTACCTTCAGCGGCCCGGCGGCGAACATGCTGGCGGGCGTGCTGGCCTTGTGCTGTCTGGCTATATTAATGCTGGAGGGCGTGACGCGCGGAAAAGCACGCTACGCGCGCATTGGCGCCGGGGCCGCGCGCGAGCAGAAACGCTGGCCGCTGAAGCCTGCGGCCGCAGCGCTGGGCCAGCTGTTTTTCATCGTGCTGATCGTTCTGGCGCTGGGCGTGCCGCTAGTTGTCCTGTGTCGCTGGATTTGGCTCGGCGGCGTGCAAAACTGGATGAGTGCCGATCTCTGGCATTCGCTGCGCCAGACGCTGATGCTCGGCGTGGGCGGTGCGCTTCTGACGACCGCGTGCGTGATCCCCATCGCGTGGCTGGGTATCCGCTATCCGCACCGCATCTTCCGGATGCTGGAAGGGTGCATCTATATCACCAGCTCGCTGCCGGGCATCGTCACGGCGCTGGCGCTGGTCACCGTCACCATTCATTACGCTCGTCCCATTTACCAGACGGAAATTACCCTGTTCCTTGCCTACCTGCTGATGTTTATGCCCCGCGCGCTCATCAACCTGCGGGCGGGGATTGCGCAGGCGCCGGTTGAGCTGGAAAACGTGGCGCGCAGCCTGGGCAGCACGCCCGCGAAGGCGCTCTGGAGCGTCACGATGCGGCTGGCCGCGCCGGGTGCGGCGGCAGGGGCCGCGCTGGTTTTCCTCGGCGTCAGCAACGAGTTGACCGCCACGCTGCTGCTCTCTCCGCTGGGCACGCGCACGCTCTCCACCGGATTCTGGGCGCTGACCAGTGAAATTGACTATGTTGCCGCCGCGCCTTACGCGATGCTGATGATCCTGATTTCACTCCCGCTGACCGCCATTCTCTATATGCAGTCGAAAAAAATTGCAGGGCTATGACATGCTTGAATTAACCGCCATTTCTAAATCGTTTTCTGATGTGCAGGTGCTCGACAGCTTAAACCTGAGCGTGGCGCCGGGGAGCAGGACGGCGATTGTCGGGCCGTCCGGGTCGGGGAAAACCACGCTGCTGCGTATTCTTGCCGGGTTCGAAACGCCTGACACCGGGCGCATTGTCATGCAGGGGAGAACGCTGTTTGATGAAAACAGTTTTGTTCCCGCCCACCTGCGCCGGATCGGTTTTGTGCCTCAGGAGGGTGCGCTGTTCCCGCACCTCAACGTGGCAGACAACATTGCCTGGGGGCTGGACGGCACCCGCCACGAGAAACGCCAGCGCGTTCAGGCGCTGATGGAGATGGTTTCTCTGGACAGGCAGCTCGCAACGCACTGGCCCCACGAGATTTCCGGCGGACAGCAGCAGCGCGTGGCCCTTGCCCGTGCGCTGGCCCAGCGTCCTTCACTGATGCTGCTGGATGAACCGTTCTCGGCTCTGGATACCGGCCTGCGCGCCACGACGCGTAAGGCAACGGCCGATCTGCTGGCCGAAGCGGGCGTGGCCTCGATTCTGGTCACCCACGATCAGAACGAAGCGTTGTCCTTTGCCACGCAGGTTGCCGTCATGCGCTCCGGGCGCTTCACGCAGGTCGGTACGCCTTATGACGTTTACACCCGTCCCGTTGACGAAGAGACGGCGCTGTTTCTTGGCGATGCCGTGATCCTGCCTGCTCAGCTTGCCGCCGGGTATGCCGTGTGCGCGCTGGGTGAAGTGCCGACGGACAACGCGCATGCGACAGGACAGGGCAGGGTAATGATGCGCCCTGAACAATTACGCGTGACGGCATGTGCAGCGGATGAAAGTCCGATCTCGATTCTCGACGTGGACTTCACCGGCCAGCTGTCGACGCTCACCCTGGGATTGGCCGGACAGCAGCAGCCGGTGATTCTGAAGACCGTAAGCCAGCCAGGATGGAACCCGGGCACGGCGGTACGCGTTGATATTGCTGGCACCGCGCGGGTATTCGAATATTCTTAATATTCGTTAGTAATTTCATGCAACGGGTTGTTATAAAAGATTTTTCCCGAACGAATGGCAATTCCTGAGATTCTCTACCATGCTCATATAACCTCACCACACTGCGTGAGGTTTTTCGTAGTTGCTGATTAATCTCAAGGAAAAAGGTTATGAAAAAGACGACTGCTATTTTGTTGGGAACGGCATTACTGTTTACGACCAATGCTTTTGCTGCACAGCTACTTACTAAAAGCGAGTTCAAAAAAGTTGCATCTCAATATAAAAAAATCGGTACGGTAAACACCTCGAATGAAGTATCGGTGGATGATGCGAAAAAAGAACTGATTGAGAAAGCCGATAAGCAAGGCGCGGATGTCCTGGTGCTCACTTCAGGGAACACCAACAATAAAATTCACGGTACGGCCAATATCTACAAGAAAAAATAACGTTATTGCAGCCACTCCCCAAACGGGGTGGCTGTTCCCCCTCTTTTCGCGCCAAATCTCCTCATGAACGCGGTTACACTTGCCAACGCATGGATAATGCGTATAGTTCTCATTTGCATTGCATTCAATACATTCTAAGGCCCGACAACGGGTCATTTTTTGCGCGCACTTTAAAATGAGTTAACGATGAACAACACCATCATGCACAAAACGCTGCTGGCGCTCGCCGTTGGCGCGGCGACACATTCCGCCTTAGCGGCGGACAATCAAAAAGAGGACACCCTCGTTGTCCAGGCTAAACCTGCCAGCGATTTCAAACCCGGCGGCGACCAGCCGGTACCGGCCTTCCTTGACGGACAGGTGGCGAACGGCGGGCGCATGGGGATGCTGGGCCAGCAGAACGCCATGGACGTGCCGTTCAACATCATCAGCTACACCTCGAAGCTGGTAGAAGATCAGCAGGCGAAAACCATTGCCGATGTCGTCGCGAACGACGCGGGCGTGCAGTTCGTTCAGGGGTATGGCAACAGCGCGGAGACCTACCGCATCCGTGGCCTGAAGTTCGACGGTGACGACATGACCTTTGGCGGCCTGTCCGGCGTGCTGCCGCGCCAGGTTGTGGATACCCAGATGATCGACCGCATCGAGATCTTCAAAGGGGCCAACTCGCTGATGAACGGCGCGGCAAGTTCCGGCGTGGGCGGGATGATCAACCTTGAGCCAAAACACGCGGGCGAGCTCCCGCAGGCGAAGGTCGGCGTGGACTACACCTCGGATTCCCAGATTGGCACCACGCTCGACGCGGGCCGTCGCTACGGTGACAGCGACCAGTTCGGCGCGCGGGTGAACCTGGTCCATCGCGAAGGGGAAACCGGCATACCGAATGACCGCCGCCGCACCACGCTGCTCTCTACCGGCCTGGATTACGCCGGCGACCGCTTCCGCACCTCGCTGGATCTGGGCTATCAGAAGAAAACCTTCCACGGCAGCCCGACCAGCGTCAATATTTCCGCGGTGGATTTCGTTCCCGAGCCGCCGAAAAACGATCGTAACTTCTCGCAGAAGTGGGCCTACAGCAATATCGAAAACGAATTTGGGATGTGGCGCAGCGAGTATGACATCACCGACGGCTGGACGGCCTATACCGGTCTTGGCGCGCAGCACGCGCACGAGGAAGGCATCTACAGCGCGCCGAAGCTGGTGGATAAAAGCGGCAAGGCAACGGTCAGCCGTCTCGACACCAACCGCATCAGCGATTCCGTCAGCGGCATGGCGGGCATTCGCGGTAATTTCAATACAGGCTTCGTCTCGCACAAGGTCAACGTTGGCTATTCGGCGATGACCAAAAACGAAAAAATCGCGTGGAAAATGTCGGCGGCGAAAGATAACCCGACCACCAACATCTACCACAACACCGGCGTCGATATGCCGGACAGCACCAATTTCAACGGTTCCGGCGGAAAGTACAGCGATCCGCTGACCAGCGGGCGCACCCGTACCCAGGGCTGGCTGCTGAGCGATACGCTGGGCGTGCTGGATGACAAGCTGCTGTTCACCGCAGGCGCCCGCCATCAGAAAGTGGTCGTTCGCGGATATAACAAAGTCACCGGTGCGGAAAACGCGGCGGACGGTTTCGACGGCAGCCGCTGGATGCCCACCTACGGCGTGGTCTACAAGCCGTGGGAGGAGATTTCCCTCTATGCAAACCACACCGAAGCGCTGCAGCCGGGCAAAACTGCACCTAACACCGCCACCAACTACGGCCAGAGCACCGGTATCGTTCACTCTAAGCAGAACGAAGTGGGCGTGAAGGCGGACTTCGGCCGCGTGGGCGGATCGCTTGCGCTGTTTGAGATCAAAATGCCGTCGGCGATCCTCGACGACAGCGGCCATTACGGCCTGGATGCCGAGCAGCGAAACCGTGGCGTGGAGCTGAACGTCTTCGGCGAGCCCGCGCTGGGGATGCGCCTGAACGCCAGCGCCACCTGGCTGCAGGCCGAGCTGACCAAAACCAAAAATGGCGTGAATCAGGGTAACGATGCGATCGGGATTCCGAACTTTTACGCCGTGCTGGGTGCAGAGTACGATATCAAGCCGGTTGATGGCCTGACCGCCACCGCCCGCGTGAACCATTCCGGCGCGCAGTACGCTGACCTGGCAAACACCAAAAAGCTGGACAGCTACACCACGCTGGATCTGGGAGTGCGCTATCGCTTCGCGGTGAACCGCAATGAAAACCAGATGACGGTTCGCGCGGGCATCGACAACGTCACCAATGAAAACTACTGGGCCAGCGTGGACGACTCCGGTACCTATATTACGCAGGGCGAACCGCGCACCTTTAAGGTCTCGGTTGGCTACGCGTTTTAAGCGTTCCATCTCGTTATCCGGGGCAGGGATGCCCCAATCCCTTGCTACCTCCAGCATGAAGTGTTAAAACGTGCCCCTTCTAAAAAAGAGACAGGGGTAGGACGTGAAAGACGCGTCATCCGCTTCAGGCCATGGTAGCGCTGAAGCCTCGTCGGATCAGAATCCGACGCTGCAACGTGGTTTGCAAAATCGACATATTCAGCTCATTGCCCTTGGCGGCGCGATCGGTACCGGGCTATTTCTCGGCATCGGCCCCGCTATTCAGATGGCTGGCCCGGCGGTGCTGCTGGGTTACGGTATTGCCGGGATTATCGCCTTCCTGATCATGCGCCAGCTTGGCGAGATGGTCGTAGAAGAGCCGGTTTCAGGCTCCTTCGCGCACTTTGCTTATAAATACTGGGGCCCGTTTGCAGGCTTCCTCTCCGGCTGGAACTACTGGGTGATGTTCGTGCTGGTGGGGATGGCGGAGCTGACCGCCGCAGGCATTTACATGCAGTACTGGCTGCCGGACGTCCCGACGTGGATCTGGGCTGCGGCCTTCTTCATCATTATTAACGCAGTTAACCTCGTCAACGTGCGCCTGTATGGCGAAACCGAGTTCTGGTTTGCGCTGATCAAGGTGCTGGCGATTATAGGGATGATCGGCTTTGGTCTGTGGCTGCTGTTCTCCGGCCACGGCGGCGAGCGCGCCACGATCGATAACCTGTGGCAGCACGGCGGCTTCCTCGCCACCGGCTGGAAAGGGCTGATTCTCTCCCTGGCGGTGATCATGTTCTCCTTCGGAGGATTAGAGCTGATTGGCATTACCGCCGCGGAAGCACGCGACCCGCATAAAAGCATTCCAAAAGCGGTCAACCAGGTGGTGTACCGGATTCTGCTGTTCTACATCGGCTCGCTGGTGGTGCTGCTGGCGCTCTATCCGTGGGTGGAAGTGAAGTCCGACAGCAGCCCGTTCGTGATGATTTTCCACGATCTGAACAGCAACGTGGTGGCCTCGGCGCTGAACTTCGTCATTCTGGTGGCGTCTCTGTCGGTCTATAACAGCGGCGTTTACTCCAACAGCCGCATGCTGTTCGGCCTCTCCGTGCAGGGCAACGCGCCGAAGTTCCTCACCCGCGTCAGCCGTCGCGGCGTGCCGGTGAATTCCTTGTTCCTTTCTGGTGCTATCACCTCGCTGGTGGTGCTGATTAACTATCTGCTGCCGAAAGAGGCCTTTGGCCTGCTGATGGCGCTGGTTGTCGCCACTCTGCTGCTGAACTGGATCATGATTTGCCTGGCGCACCTGCGCTTTCGCGCCGCGATGCGCCGCAAGGGACGCGATACGCAGTTCAAAGCGCTGCTCTATCCGGCGGGGAACTATATCTGTATCGCTTTCCTTGGGCTGATTCTGGTGCTGATGTGCACCATGGATGAGATGCGCCTTTCGGCGATGCTGCTGCCGGTGTGGGTTATCTTCCTGTTTGTGGCGTTTAAGCTTTCCCGCAAAAAGTAGCGCGGTTTTCTCCCTCTTCCTGTGGGAGAGGGCCGGGGTGAGGGCACCAGACTGCACCTGCCTTCACGCCCGGCAACCCACCTTACCGATGCTGTAGGGTCAACGAGCGAATATCGTTCCCGGTCGGGGACTGGTGAATACGCAGCCCAAATTCATCCACCACCGCGAAAATATGGTCAAAGATGTCGGCCTGAATCTCCTCATATTCTGCCCAGACCACCGTGTTGGTGAAGGCGTATATTTCAATCGGCAAACCATTCGCATCAGGCGCTAGCTGGCGCACCATCAGCGTCATATCTTTGCGAATACGCGGATGGTTGCGCAGATATTCATTCAGGTAGGCGCGGAAGGTACCAATATTGGTCATCTTACGCAGATTTAATACCGACTCCCCTTCACCGTTCTTCTGATTCCACAGACTAATTTCCTCATGTCGCGCGGCCAGATAGGGCTTCAGCAGCTTCGCCTGAATGAGTTTCTGCTGCTCCTGCTCGTCCAGGAAATGAATGCTGGTGGTATCAATATTCAGGCTGCGCTTAATGCGTCGCCCGCCGGAGGCCGCCATGCCGCTCCAGTTGATAAAGGCGTCGGAGACCAGCGCCCACGTCGGAATGGTGGTGATGGTGTTATCAAAATTGCGCACTTTAACGGTGGTCAGACCGATGTCCGTTACCGTGCCGTTGGCACCGTATTTGGGCATCTCCAGCCAGTCGCCGAGCTTGAGCATGTCGTTGGCGGAAAGCTGAATCCCCGCCACAAGTCCGAGTATCGGGTCTTTAAACACCAGCATCAGCACGGCGGCCATGGCGCCGAGACCGCTTATCAGAATCGCCGGGGACTGGCCGATCAGCAGGGAGATAATCAAAATCCCCACCAGGATGGCGCTTACCAGCTTGATGCCCTGGAAAATCCCCTTCAGCGGCAGCTGTGATGCGGTGGCCATTTTCTGCGACAGATTAAAAATCACGTCCAGCAGCGAGAAGAAGGAGAGCAGGGCATACACCATGACCCACAGCTTTGCGCATGTCGTGAGAATTTCCGCCGCTTCGCTGCCTTTTTGCAGCCACAGTACCGCCTGGACGTTGACGATTATCCCCTGAAGGGTGAAGGCCAGACGGTGAAATAATTTATTCTGGGTAATGATCTGCAGCCACAAATGGCTGCTGGCCTGCGCGCGTTTTTCGAAAGCGCGAAGCACCACTTTGTGCAGAATAAAATGAACGATGATGGCGGTAAGAAAAATAATACCAAAGATAATCACTAAAGAGGTGGTGTGATTAATTTCAATGCCTAACTCTTCAACCTGAGCAATTAATTCCTGCATAACGTCTCCTGTATTGATGCAGCCCCATAATGGCGGCTGCGGATCTATTATGCAAATTCACGGGCTTATTTGGTGGCCTGGCAGACCTTTACCATTGGCAGGCACAGGCGATGGCGGATGCGCAGCGTCGCCAGGGCAAGCACCACCATCATCGCCGTTTCCACCATCAGGAAGACGTTCACCGCCTGGGTGTAATCCCCGTGATGGTTCTGCAGCGCGTGGAGCAAAATCGCGCCGAAAATGGCCGGGCCAAGCCCCAGAGCGGCCTGCTGCAGCGTGCTGAGAATGGCGCTCGCGGCTCCCGCGTCGTCAGGCTGAATATCGCGCATCCCGATGCGGTAGAAGCTGTTCACGATCAGCGCCTGCCCGTAGCCGACCAGCCCGGTCGCGGGCGCCAGCGTCAGGGCGGTATTCTCCATTCCCCAGACGCGGAACGTGGCGATCAGCGCCAGCAGGCCGGCAATCTGGATCGCCAGACCGGTCAGCAGAATGGTACTGGTGCTGTAGCGAGCAATCAGTCGCGGCGCGAACCACGCCGAAATAAAGTAGGTAACGCCCAGCGCGATAAAACTGTTTCCGGACTGCCACGGTGCCATCCCCAGACCGGTTTGCATGGTCAGCGCCATACAGAACATAAACCCGGACCAGACGCTGAAAAAGAGCATCGCAATCAGAATGCCAAAGCGAACGCTGCGAAGCTGCAGCAGGCGCGGCGGGATCAGCGGATGGGCATTCTCACGCTCCTTTTTGCGCGCATTCAGCGCCGTCAGCCAGCCCAGCGGAATAATGGCGAGAAGCATAACCTTCAGCGGCCACGACCAGTGCCACTGTGGGCCGAGCGCCATCGGGAACAGCAGGCAGCAAAGAATGATCGCCAGCAGCACGGTTCCGGTCCAGTCGATGCGTGACGGCGTCTCGCGACGGGTTTCGGGTACGAAATGGCGACTTAGCGCCAGCACCACCAGACAGATCGGCACGTTGATAAAGAAGGCGTTACGCCAGCCCAGCCCGGCGATATCCGCCGACACCAGCCAGCCGCCGCCCATCTGGCCGACGATAAACGCAATCCCACCGATGCCGCCAAACAGGCTGATGGCCTTAGCGTGCGCCGTACCTTTCAGCGTCACGTGCAGCGTGGCAAGAATTTGCGGCACGATCAGTGCGGCTCCCGCCCCCTGAACGATGCGCGCGGCCAGCAGCTGTTCAATGTTCCCCGCCATCCCGCAGAGCAGCGAGGCCAGGCCAAAGCTCGCGACGCCCCACATGAACAGACGCCGACGGCCAAAGTTATCCCCCAGCTTGCTGCCGAGCGCAAGGCAGACGGCGAAGGCCACGCCGTAGAGGGCGACAATCAGCTCCAGCTCGGTGGCGGTGGCGTTCAGCGAATGGGTGATGGCGTCCAGCGCGACGTTGGTGATTGAGGTATCAATCATCGGCAGCATCTGGCCGGTTAGCAGCAATATCAGGCCAGCGCGGCCCGGTGAAACAACTGACGTATTCATGGTAACTCCATTGCGTCATTCAACAGATGGTCGTAGCATCAACCATCTGATAAACGGGTACCAGTTCTTGCTTATACTGGTACTGGCACTACCATGCAGGGGGATTTATGGCCTTGATGTCTGAACCCGTCGTCTCACTTCAGGATGACACCCGAAAACAGCTGGGGGCATTTTTACGCGCGCGACGTGAAAGCCTCGATCCGCAGCGTCTCGGCCTGCCGCGTAGCGGTCGCCGCCGCACGCCGGGTCTGCGCCGTGAAGAGGTGGCGATGCTCGCTGACGTGGGCGTGACCTGGTACACCTGGCTGGAGCAGGGCAGGGACGTCAATCCGTCCAGCGCGGTGATGGCCGCTGTTGCAAAAGCGCTGCAATGCACTCCGACCGAGGCCCGGCACCTGTTTGTGTTAGCGGGTTTGCCGCCGGGTGAAGCGCCACAGGCGGTCTGCTGCGAGGGTATCAGCGAGGGCACGCGGCGCCTGCTGGATACGCTTATGCCTAAACCCGCCAGCATTCAGAAGCCCAACTTCGATATCGTGGCGTGGAACGACAGCTTTGGGCACCTGATGGGCGTCGACTTCAATGAAATTCCCCCTGAAGACCGCAACTGTATTTACCTGTTCCTCACCCATCCGGCGTGGCGAGCGCGTCTCGGCAGACGCGACGATGTGCTGCCGATATTCGTCTCCTATTTCCGCGCGGCGATGGCCGAACACCGGGGCGACCCGCTGTGGGAGGCCAAACTGGCGCGCTTCTTCGCGGTGTCCGAAGAGTTCAAAACCCTGTGGCACCAGCGCAACGACGTGCGCGGCGTGGAGAATCAGCTCAAGCTGTTTACCCATCCCGAGCTGGGGAATTTTACGTTGCAGCAGATGTACTGGTATTCCGCGCCGCGAAACGGATCGCGGCTGCTGGTGTATCTGCCGGTGGATGAGGCGGGAGAGCGGGCGATGGAGTGGCTGGCGGCGCAGGGAAAGTAAGTTTTTTGCGAGACGGTTTCAGGGAATAAGCGCCGAATCTGCTAAGTGGAGGAGACCGGTGTAATGTTGGGTTTAACGTAAACCCATCGACTGAATCGACATCATTTCGACGAGGTGTTAAGTCGTCTATACTCTCGCCATGAGCAACCACCATGTCGCCACTGATGATTGATTCCGCAGATTTCAGCCAAAAATTAGGCCTTATCTCCCGAAACGTCGAACATACTGAAGCGTTTCTTGCGCGAGGCACGGTGGATTTTCACCTGCCCGGATTTATGCTGCCTGTGGGATATCGCCTGTTAAAATCGCGTTATGGCGATGAATATCGTCTCGTGACTACCGACGACGGAAAACCTTATACGGCGTATGCCGTTAAGTTGACGTTTCATAAAGAAATTACTTTTCCCCACGGGGCTGCGACACAGGTTATGGTCTGGCGTACGCCACGCGCGGTTCATCAGCGTGTCATCAGTGGTTTACCACAATCCTTCTTCCAGTGGGTGCTAAGCGAATACGACATTGTGGTTTCTGACAGCGAGCAAACCGGAGACGGGCAGCGGTTTTGGTTACGTATGATCGACTGGGCGTTCAGTATGAATTATCAGATAAGCGTGGCGGACGGTACGGTAGGCGAAGAGTGGCACTTAACACCGGTGAGTTCATACGCCGAGCTGGAAGAGCGCTGGATTGCGTTTGCCTGGGGATACGATCGCGATGTCCATCCACATCGCAGGTTAGTCATCAGTAAAGCGTAACGGGCCGCATTGCGCGGCCCGTTTTGTTCAGCACTCGGTCACAATCGTGCTCAGCGGCAGGCGAGATTTCGGCAGCGTGGCGTTGAAATCTTCCACGCTGTGGTGCCCAACCGGTACCACCACCAGGCTGGTAAAGCCTTTCTCTTTCAGGCCAAATTCTTCGTCGAGGATCGCGGCGTCGAAACCTTCAATCGGTACCGCGTCCAGGCCCATCGCGCCCACGCCCAGCAGGAAGTTTCCGACGTTAAGGTAAACCTGCTTCGCCATCCACTGATCGTCATCTTTCAGATCCACGCGGTGCATGTCGGCGAAATAGGTGCGGCCCTTGTGGTTTGCGGCTTTGGCTTCCGGCGTGTTGAAACGGCCATCGGCCTCTTCCTGATCCACGACTCGCTCCAGCCAGGCGTCATCCATCGCGGTTTTCGCGCAGAACACCACCACGTGGGAAGCATCCAGCATTTTGCGTTCGTTGAACACATAGGTGCCCGCGGCGGATTTTGCCACGCGCGCTTTTCCTTCCTCGGTGCTGGCTACAATGAAGTGCCACGGCTGGGAGTTGGTGCTGGACGGGCTGTACTGCAGCAGGGTTTTGATTTTTTCCGCTTCTTCCGCGGTCAGTTTTTTGCTTGCGTCGAACGCCTTGGTAGAGTGGCGTTTCAGGGCGACAGAAATGATATCCATAACAACTCCTGGTGATGAAATTCGCCCGCTCGCGGGCGCGAAAGGAAAGCAGATTACAGCGGGACGCGGAAAAAGATAAGTGCAATTCGAGCGCTTAATCTGTTCGTCTCAGACGAACAATCAGACCGGCCGGATCCACTTCTGGTCTTTTTTCGGCAGCTTATCCACCACCAGATTCCAGGAATCCGCTATCAGGTCGGCGACCAGTTCAGGTGTGATGTCGTCAGTGCCGTAAAGCGAAATCCAGTGTTTTTTATTGAGGTGATAGCCCGGTTCAACGCCGCGATAAATTTGCTGATTTAACAAGGATTTTTCTGGGTCTGACTTGAGGCTGACGTGCGGTCGTCCGCGTACGGTGGCCATCAGCATAAAAATTTTCCCGCCCACCTTAAACACGTCGTACTCGGGGCCGAACGGCCAGCAGTGTTCGGTGAACGGCAGCTCCAGCGCCACGCGTTTTGCGTGCTCCTGCAAGGATTTACTGTCCATCGCTCTCTTCCTGGGCAAGCCCGCGCCACATCACCTCAAAGCCGAGCGCTTTAAAATCAACGGCACGGGAAGGGTCGCGAGTGGCAAATTCCATCGTAGATTCGGCCAGCGATAAGAAAAGCGCATCGCCAAACGTTTTAAATTCATCTGACATAAACACCTGACGCACCGAGCGGCGGCACAGTTCATGGAGTTCCGGGAACATCTCTTTCACCGCCTGTTCCGTTTCGGCGCTCAGCTTTTCACTGACGCCGATCTGGCGGATAGCCGCATGAGAAACGGGGTTACGAATACCCCAGTCCACGTAGCTGTTCCAGATATTGCGGGTATGTTCTTTGGGCAGCGTGATGGTGCGATCGAGGTTTGCCAGCATGGCCTGGCAGAGATCCTGCTTCAGGTGCAGATAGAGGGCATTCAGCAGATCGTCTTTAGTGGGAAAGTAGCGAAACAGGGTCCCTTCGGCGACGCCCGCGTTACGGGCGATTAACGACGTTGAGGCGGCAATACCTGACTGTGCGAACGCCACCGTTGCGGCTTCCAGTAAGGCCTGTTTTTTATCTTCACTCTTCGGACGTGCCACTAAATTTTTCCCCCTGTCAATTATAAAAACCCTGATTGAAACACGTGCTTTGACACGCTGCAACGCGGAATGTCAAAGATCGAAAACGTCTTGACGACTTTATCATCACATCTATAATGAGTGCTTACTCACTCATAATCAAGTTTACCCCGCGCAAACTATCGGATGGGGCGCGTTTTCGGGTCTGGATATGAACAAACCTCTCTTCATCTGCGTGGTGTTAATCATGATTATTGCTTCAGCTGCGAGTTTACCGTTTGTACTGAATGCCGGATTCGGCCAGCCGCCGCAGGGTGAGCAGCTCACTGAAGTGGAGGCCTCTCCCCAGTATCGCGACGGGAAATTCCACAATACGCTGCCAACGCCGGGCTATAACGGCGACAAAAACATGCTGGTCGCGACGTGGGATTTTCTGACCAAAAAAACCGAAAACGCGCGCCCGGCCCAGCCGCTGCCGCTGGTGAAAACCGATCTTGCGAGCCTGCCGCTGGAGCAGGACACCCTGGTGTGGCTCGGCCACTCCTCGTGGTACCTGCAGCTCGCGGGCAAACGCATCCTGATTGACCCGGTGCTCAGCAACTATGCCGCGCCGTTCTCGTTTCTGAATAAAGCCTTTGCCGGGGAGTATCCGTGGCGCGCTGAAAGCATGCCGGAAATCGACCTGCTGATTATCTCGCACGATCACTACGATCATCTGGATTACGCTACCATCCGGGCGCTACTGCCGAAGGTGAAGCGCGTGGTGACGCCGCTGGGCGTGGGATCTCATCTGCGCTACTGGGGGATGAAGCCTGAGATTATTGACGAGCGCGACTGGAACCAGTCGGTACGCATCAGCGATGAACTGACGGTGCACGTTCTGCCGGCGCGCCACTTCTCCGGGCGCGGCATCAAGCGCGATCGAACCCTGTGGGGCAGCTTTATGTTCGTCACGCCAGAGCAGAAGGTTTATTACAGCGGGGACTCCGGCTACGGTCCGCACTTTAAGGCCATCGGCGAGCAGTTTGATGGCGTTGATGTCGCCATCATGGAAAACGGCCAGTACGACCAGGACTGGAAGTATATCCACATGCTCCCGGAGGAAACGGCGCAGGCCTCGGTGGATCTGAACGCGAAAGCCGTGGTGCCCGGGCATAACGGACGCTTCGTGCTGGCGAAACATACGTGGAACGATCCGCTGATCCAGCTGGCTAAAGCCAGCAAGGATAAAAATTATCGGCTACTGACGCCGGCGCTGGGCGAGCCCGTCCGGGTGAATGACGCCGCGCAAACCTTTCGCGCGTGGTGGGAATAATGTTTAAGCGAGAAGCAGAGGGGGACAGCAGCATGACCATTTCCGCTCAAGTCATCGACACTATCGTCGAATGGATCGACGACAATCTGCACCAGCCGTTACGTATAGAAGAGATTGCCCGCCACGCGGGCTACTCGAAGTGGCACCTGCAGCGGTTGTTTATGCAGTACAAAGGCGAGAGCCTGGGGCGTTATATCCGTGAGCGCAAGCTGCTGCTGGCGGCGCGCGATCTGCGTGAATCCGACGCTCGGGTCTACGACATCTGCCTGCGTTACGGGTTTGACTCGCAGCAGACGTTTACCCGTATCTTCACCCGGACGTTCAACCAGCCGCCTGGTGCGTACCGCAAGGAGAACCACAGTCAGACGCACTGAGCTGTTTTCCGCCCCGGCGGGTCTGGAAAATTGCCATCACCGGCCGGGTAAGGCGAAGTCGCCACCCGGCTTTTTTATTGGCTTACGACGCCAGTGAAAACCAGCGGCGCCAGACGAAACGCAGGACGAAGAATTCGATGGCACCCAGCAGTAAAAACCACACGCAGAACAGAATGGTGTAAAGCTGGTTCAGATCGACCATGTGAAAGGTCTGAACCAGCTTCTGCGCCAGCACCAGACCCAGCGACGGCGCGGGTAACAGCAGGCAGGAGAGCAGGGCCAGCAATAAAATGCCGCCTGCCGTAAGCAGCGATTCTAACGGGTGTTTCATCGTAATGTTAATCGTCAGTTAAAAATGTCATTGTCCGGCATCCCGGAACGTAAAGCAATATAAACCCGTCCATCCGATTTCAGGAAAATAAACGCCGTTATCTGCGCGTTAATCGCAGAAATAAAATAATATTCTGCAGGCAATTAAATTAATATCGCGTTGTGTCAATAAATGTCTGCGTTACGAAAATAATTTTACAAATGTATAAGTGCTATAACCAATTAACGTGGCAATAACAATGGCTGCGACAATGTATAACGCCAGGCGTCGTCCGCGATAAATACCAAACATGGTTCCCCCTCGTTTAATGTTGGTTTAGAAATATTTTGTAAAAATTAGGTCATCGAAATAGTTTTAAGCAGTTTTGAATAACCGATAAGTCATTATATTGCGGTAGATCAATTTTACCCGCAAGACTTTAAAATGAATTTATTTATGCCCGAAAGGAATTCAGGCTTCTTTTCACCGGATATTGAAGGAAAAATACGATGACCGAGAAAAAATTATCCCCAAACGTGCCGCCTTCCGGCGGGCTGGCATATCAGCAGACCACAGAGCAGGTGCTTGCTCACATGAAGAGCCAGGCCAGCGGTCTGGATCGTGCAGAGGCGCAGGCGCGTCTGCAAAAACATGGCCCCAATGCGCTGCCGGAGAAAAAAGGCAAACCTGCCTGGCTGCGTTTTTTGGCCCATTTTAATGATGTGCTGATTTATGTCCTGCTGGCCGCCGCCGTATTAACGGCAATCATGGGCCACTGGGTGGATACGCTGGTTATTCTGGGCGTGGCGGTAATCAATGCCTTAATTGGCCATATTCAGGAAAGCAACGCGGAAAAATCCCTGAAGAGTATTCGCAATATGCTCTCCAGCGAGGCGCGCGTTATTCGTAACGGCACTCACGAAACTATACCTACAACTGAAATAGTTCCGGGCGATATTATTGTCTTACGCGCCGGAGATCGTATTCCGGCGGATATGCGTTTAATCGAAGCGCATAATTTACGCGTGGAAGAGGCGATTCTGACCGGTGAATCCACCGTGGTGGATAAACACGTTAATCCGCTGAGCGGTGAACTGCCGCTGGGCGACCGCACCAATATGGTCTTCTCCGGGACGACCGTAAGCGCGGGCGGCGGCGTAGGCGTGGTCACCGCGACCGGTAAGGATACGGAGCTTGGCCACATCAACCAGATGATGGCGGGCATCGAAAAGCACCGCACGCCGCTGCTGGTGCAGATGGACAAGCTGGGTAAAGCGATCTTCGCCATTATCCTGGCGATGATGGCCGCGCTGTTTGTCTTCAGCCTGGCGTTCCGCGAGATCCCGATGGGCGAGCTGCTGCTCTCCCTGATTAGCCTGGCGGTGGCCTCCGTGCCGGAAGGCCTGCCGGCGATTATCTCCATCATCCTCTCCCTGGGCGTGCAGGCGATGGCGCGCAAGCGGGCAATTATCCGCAAGCTGCCGACGGTTGAAACCCTGGGCGCGATGACCGTGGTCTGCTCGGATAAAACCGGCACCCTGACCATGAACGAGATGACGGTCAAAGCCATTATCACCGCTGACGCCTGCTACCGCGTGGACGGCAACAGCTACGAGCCGGTAGGCAATATCTACCTGGAAGGCAGCGATGAGCCGGTCCACATCCAGCCGGGCACTGTGCTGGAACAGTACCTGCGCACCATCGACCTGTGTAACGACAGCCAGCTGATCCAGGACGAGCGCGGCCTGTGGGGCATCACCGGTGGGCCGACCGAGGGCGCGCTGAAGGTGCTGGCGGCGAAGGCCAGCCTTGAGCCGGTCATGACCACGCTGGTTAACAAGATCCCGTTCGACTCGCAGTACAAGTACATGAGCACCCACTATCAGATTGGCGGTGAGGAGCAGATCCTGATCACCGGCGCGCCGGACGTCATTTTCGCCCTGTGTGCCGAGCAGCAGACCCGCAACGGTGCGGAAGCCTTCAACCGCGCGTACTGGGAAAGCGAGATGGATCGCTATGCGCGTCAGGGGCTGCGCATGGTCGCCGCGGCGTTCAAGCCGGCTAACGGCGAGCAGACGCTGACGCACGACGACCTGAGCCACGGCCTGATCTTCCTGGGCATCGCCGGGATGATGGATCCGCCGCGTCCGGAAGCCATTGATGCGATTAACGCCTGCCAGCAGGCGGGGATCCGCGTGAAGATGATCACCGGGGATCACCCGCAGACGGCGATGAGCATCGGCCAGATGCTGGGGATCACCAACAGCGAGCAGGCGGTCACCGGCTACGAGCTGGAGAAAATGGACGACGCCGCGCTGGCGGAAGCGGCGGTGAAGTATGACATCTTTGCCCGTACCAGCCCGGAGCATAAGCTGCGCCTGGTGAAAGCGCTGCAGGACAAAGGCGAAATCGTCGGCATGACCGGTGACGGCGTGAACGATGCCCCGGCGCTGCGTCAGGCTGACGTCGGCATCGCGATGGGCATCAAGGGCACGGAAGTGACCAAAGAGGCGGCGGACATGGTCCTGACGGACGATAACTTCGCCACCATCGCCAGCGCGGTGAAAGAGGGGCGTCGCGTTTACGACAACCTGAAGAAGACCATCCTGTTCATCATGCCGACCAACCTCGCGCAGGGTCTGCTGATTGTGATTGCGCTGCTGGCGGGGAACATCATTCCGCTGACGCCGGTGCTGATCCTGTGGATGAACATGGCCACCTCCGCCACGCTCTCCTTCGGCCTGGCCTTCGAAGCCGCCGAGCGCAATATCATGCGTCGTCCGCCGCGTCAGACCGGGCAGCACGTGATGGACGCCTACGCCGTATGGCGCGTGGCCTTCGTCGGCACCATGATTGCCATCGCCGCCTTTGCGCTGGAAGCCTGGCTGGCCCCGCGCGGCCACAGCGCGGAGTTCATCCGCACCGTGCTGCTGCAGATGCTGGTCTGCGCCCAGTGGGTGTACATGATTAACTGCCGCAACACCGAAGGGTTCTCCCTGAACCGCGGCCTGCTGGCGAACAAAGGGATCTGGCTGGTGACGGGCGTGCTGTTCCTGCTCCAGGCGGCGATTATCTACCTGCCGTTTATGCAGATGTTGTTCGGCACCGAAGCCCTGCCGCTGCGCTACTGGTTTGTGACTCTGGCGGTGGCGGGCGTGATGTTCTTCGTCGTCGAAATCGAGAAGCGACTGACCCGCAGGTTCCGTCAGGCTGCATAACCTTTTGCCCTCACCCTAACCCTCTCCCACAGGGAGAGGGGACTCTGACCTCCCTCTCCCTGTGGGAGAGGGCCGGGGTGAGGGGAGAAACAACGCTGAGGTACTCCCATGAAACTCCCACTCCTGTTCGCACTTCTCGCCTGCACCCTGCAACCCGTATTCGCCGCCGCCATCCCCGTTCGCGTCGCCACCGTGGAGCAGACCGCCCACGCCGCCGAGCGCCAGATCCCGGGCCACATCGAAGCTATTCACACCGTTGAGCTGCGCGCGCGTACCGAAGGCGCGATCGCCAAAATCCACTTCCGCGACGGGCAGTACGTGAAAAAAGGCGACCTGCTGTTTGAGCTGGACGACGCCGAGCCGCGCGCCGCCCTGCGCCTGGCGCAGGCCGAGGTAAGAAGCGCCGAAGCCACGCTGCGCCAGGCGCAGCAGCAGCTTTCCCGCTTTGAAAGCCTGGGCAGCAGCAACGCCATCAGCCGTCACGACGTGGACAACGCCCGCATGCAGCGGGACGTGGCGAGCGCCGCGCTGGAGCAGGCAAAAGCCCGGCTCGAAACCCGTAATGTCACCCTGAACTACACCCGCATCACCTCACCGATTGACGGTCGCGTAGGGCACAGCCGGTTCCACGTCGGCAGCCTGGTCAACCCTGCCAGCGGCGTGCTGGTGGAGGTGGTGCAGCTCGATCCCATCCGCATCGCCTTTGCTCTGGAAGAGGGCGCATTTGCCACCAAAGCCGGACAGCATGCGGATATCAGCGCCATGAAGCAGGCCTGGCAGGCGTTCATTGACAGCAACGGCCAGCGCGTCAGCGGCGAGCTCACCTCAGTGGACAACCGCATCGATCCGCGCACCGCCAGCGTGATGCTGCGCGCCGAGTTTGCCAACCCGCGCCACCAGCTGTTGCCCGGCGGCAGCGTGAACGTGACGCTGCGCCCGGCCAGCGAGCTGCCGGTTCTGACCCTACCCGCTGCGGCGGTCCAGCAGAACGGCGACGGGTTCTTTGCCTGGGTGGTTAACGCCGACGGCAAAGCCGAAATGCGGCCGCTGAAGGTCGCCGGACAGATCGGCCAGCAGTTCCGGATTACCTCCGGCGTGAAGTCCGGTGAGCGAGCGATTACTGACGGTGCGCAGCGCGTGCAGCCCGGCGCTGCTGTCCAGATACTGAATTAAGGAGCCATCATGCTGACGTTTTTCATCAAACGCCCGCGCTTCGCGATGGTGATTGCGCTGGTCATCACCCTGCTGGGGGCCATTGCGCTGAGGATTATCCCGGTGGAGCAGTACCCGCAGATCGCGCCGCCGGTAGTGAATGTGTCTGCCAGCTGGCCGGGCGCCAGCTCGGCTGACGTGGCGGAGGCCATCGCCACGCCGCTGGAGACCCAGCTGAACGGCGTGGATCACATGCTCTACATGGAGTCCACCAGCTCGGACGAAGGCACTTACAGCCTGAACATCACCTTCGCGGCGGGTACCGATCCGGACCTCGCCGCCATCGACGTGCAGAACCGCGTGGCGCAGGCCGTGGCGCAGCTCCCGACCGAAGCGCAGCAAAACGGCGTGCAGGTGCGCAAGCGCGCCACCAACCTGATGATGGGGGTGAGTCTTTACTCACCGAACAACACCCATACGCCGCTGTTCGTCAGCAACTACGCCAGCACCCAGGTGCGCGAGGCGCTGTCTCGCCTGCCGGGCGTCGGGCAGGTGCAGATGTTTGGCGCGCGCGACTACAGCATGCGCATCTGGCTGCGCCCGGACCGCATGAACGCCCTGAACGTCACCACCGACGACGTGGCGCAGGCGCTGCGCGAGCAGAACGTGCAGGGGGCGGCAGGCCAGGTCGGTACGCCGCCGGTGTTTAACGGCCAGCAGCAGACCCTGACCATCAACGGCCTGGGACGCTTAAGCCAGGCCGAAGACTTTGCCGACATCATCATCCGCGCGGGCGAGATGGGCCAGCTGGTGCGCCTGAAGGACGTCGCCACCATCGAGCTCGGCTCGCGCAGCTACAGCTCCGGCGCGCAGCTGAACGGACACGACTCCGCCTACCTCGGCATCTACCCGACGCCGTCCGCCAACGCCCTGCGCGTGGCCGGCGCGGTGCGCGCGGAGCTGGATCGCCTCTCGACGCGCTTCCCGGACGACCTGGTCTACGAGGTGAAATTCGACACCACCTCATTTGTTGCGGCCACGATTAAAGAGATCGGCGTCTCGCTGGCGCTCACCCTGCTGGCGGTGGTGGTCGTGGTGTCCCTGTTCCTGCAAAGCTGGCGCGCGACGCTGATTGTCGCGCTCGCCATTCCGGTATCGCTGGTGGGCACCTTCGCTGTGCTCTACACGCTCGGCTACTCCGCCAACACGCTCAGCCTGTTTGCCATTATTCTGGCGCTGACCATGGTGGTGGATGACGCCATCGTGGTGGTGGAGAGCGTCGAAACGCTGATGGCGGAAGGGCAGAGCCGCACGGCGGCGACCGCGCTGGCGCTGCGCCAGATCGCCGGGCCGGTCATCGCCACGACGCTGGTGCTGCTGGCGGTGTTTGTGCCGGTAGCGCTCCTGCCGGGGATCGTCGGCGAGCTGTACCGCCAGTTTGCGGTGACGCTTTCCACTGCGGTGACGCTCTCAAGCCTGGTGGCGCTGACCCTCACCCCTGCGCTCTGTGCCCTGCTGCTGCGCCCGCGCCCGGCGCAGCCCGCGGCAATTTTCCGTGGGTTCAACCGGGGGCTGGAGGCCACGCGTGGCGTCTACACCCGCATCGTGACTATCTTCAACCTTCGCCCGTGGCTGGCGCTGCTGGCCACCGCAGGCGCGGCGGCCGTGGTGGCGTTCAGCTTTACGTCGATGCCTAAAAGCTTCCTGCCGCAGGAGGATCAGGGCTACTTCTTTGCCAGCGTTCAGCTGCCGGAGGCGGCCTCGCTGGAGCGCACCGAAGCGGTGATGAACACGGCACGCGAACTCATCGCTAAAAATCCGGCGGTTGAAGACGTGATTCAGGTCTCCGGATTTAACATTCTCAACGGCACCAGCGCCTCCAACGGCGGGTTTATCTCCATCATGCTCAAAGACTGGAGCGAGCGTCCGCCGCTGGATGAGGTGATGGGTACCCTGCAGCGCCAGCTGCTGGCCCTGCCGGAAGCGACCATCATGACCTTCGCGCCGCCGACGCTGCCGGGGCTGGGCAACGCCTCCGGCTTCGACCTGCGCATACAGGCGCAGGCGGGGCAGAGCCCGGCAGAGCTGGAGCGCGTGACGCGTGAAGTGCTGGCGAAAGCCAGCCAGCATCCGCAGCTGAGCCGCGTGTTCACCACCTGGAGCAGCAACGTGCCGCAGCTGACGCTGACCGTTGACCGCGAGCGCGCCGCGCGCCTCGACGTGCCGGTGTCGCGCATCTTCAGCAGCCTGCAAACTGCCTTTGGCGGCACGCGCGCCGGGGATTTCAGCGTCAACAACCGCGTCTACCACGTAGTGATGCAGAACGAGATGCAGTGGCGCGAGCGCGCCGAGCAGATCGGCGAGCTGTTCGTGCGCAGCAACAGCGGCGAGCGGGTGCGCCTGAGCAATCTCGTCACCATTACGCCGACCGTCGGCGCGCCGTTCCTGCAGCAGTACAACCAGTTCCCGTCCGTGTCGGTGAGCGGCTCGGCGGCGGAAGGAGTGAGCAGCAGCACCGCGATGGCGGCGATGGGCGAGATTCTGACGGAAAACTTGCCAGCCGGGTACGACTATGCCTGGAGCGGCATGTCGTATCAGGAGCAGCAGACCGGCAATCAGGCGATATGGATTGTGCTGGCGGCGGTGGTGATGGCGTGGCTGTTCCTCGTTGCCCAGTACGAGAGCTGGACGCTCCCGGCGAGCGTGATGCTCTCGGTGCTGTTCGCCATCGGCGGGGCGCTGGTCTGGCTGTGGTTGGCGGGCTACGCCAACGACGTGTACGTGCAGATTGGTCTGGTGCTATTGATAGCCCTTGCCGCCAAGAACGCGATCCTGATCGTGGAGTTCGCCCGCGCGCGGCGCATGGACGGAATGGCGATTGTCGATGCCGCGCGGGAAGGGGCATCGCGCCGCTTCCGCGCGGTGATGATGACCGCCGTGTCGTTCATTATCGGCGTATTGCCCATGATGCTGGCGACCGGGGCGGGTGCCCAGAGCCGCCGCATCATCGGCACCACGGTGTTCAGCGGCATGCTGGTGGCGACCGTGGTGGGGATTGTGTTTATCCCCGCGCTGTTCGTGCTGTTCCAGCGCCTGCGCGAGTGGGGCCACGGACTTACGGACTCGTCGCCCACAGCTCGCAGTGCTTCTGAACCAGAGAAATCAGCGAGCCACCGTCGGCGATAAACTCCCGCATGCGCTGCGCCTCGCTCTTGCCCTGCTTTAACAGCAGGGCAATTTCATTGACTGCGCTCGTTGCGCCGAGCTTCTCGGCCGACGGCGCAACCTGCTCCAGCAGCCACGAAATGTCTTCCGCCACGGTTTTGTGCTCGCCGGTGTGCACGTCCGTCAGGATCCCTTCCAACCCGTAGCGACAGGCCTGAAAACGGTTAAAGCGGTACAGCAGAAAATCTTTTTCCTGGTGCTTATACGGCCGCGCGGTCAGCAGCCAGTGGGACGTCGCCTGGATCAGCCCGGCGATGTTAATCGCGTGGCCGAGCGTCAGCGGCGTATCCATCACCCGCACCTCGACGGTGCCGAAGTGCGGGCTGGGGCGGATGTCCCAGTGCAGATCCTTAATGCTGTCGATCATGCTGGTGGAACTCAGGCGGCGGAACAGCCCCTCGAACTCTTGCCAGCTGTTGACCCACGGCATCTGGCCATTATCCGGAAATCCCGAGAAGATGTTGAGCCGCGACGAGGAGAACTTCGTGTCCGTGCCCTGCATATACGGCGAGGCGGCCGCCAGGGCGATAAAGTGCGGCACGAATCGCGACAGGCCGTGCAGCAGGTAAATCGCGTCGTCCCCGGCCCGGCAGCCGACGTGCACGTGCTGGCCGAACACCGTCGCCTGCAAAATCAGGTAGCCAAAGCGCTCCAGCGTGACGTTATAGCGCTCGTCGTCGCACACCTCCTGTCGCTGCCACTTCTGGAACGGGTGCGTCCCGCCGCCGCAGATCTGGATATGCTGCTCCGCCGCCGCGCGCAGGATGCTCTGCTGCATCACCGAGAACTGCGCCGCCGCCTGGTCGATGTTCTGGCATACGCCGGTGGCGATTTCGAGCATGCTTTCGGTGATATCGTGTTTGACCTCGCCGCCTTTGATGTCGTCTTTGACGGCGGCGATGAGCGCGGAGGAGTCCTGGCTCAGATCGTAACCCGGCGGGTTAACCACCTGTAGTTCGAGTTCGATGCCGAGGGTGAAAGGTTCAGAGGACTTAAAATCGGGTAAAGGCATGGCGCACTCCGTTGTCTGTTGTGTGTTGAGTATAGACAACGACGTGGCGCTCACTTTTCAGGATGGTATAACTGTTAGCAGGCTTAGCGAAAAGGGGAGTTAACCATGTCTGAAAATCCAGTGATTGCGCTGATAGGTCCCGGTGCGATTGGGACCACCATTGCCGCAGTGCTGCATGACGCCGGGCGCACGCCGCTGCTGTGCGGGCGCACCGCGCATCCGGAATTACGCCTGCGCCATGACGAGGGGGAAACGGTGGTGCCCGGTCCGGTATTAACCGATCCGGCCGTCATCACGCGCCCCGTCGATCTCGTTTTTGTGGCGGTAAAAACGACGCAAAATGCCGACAGCGCCGGGTGGCTGCGGGCCCTGTGCGATGAACACACCGTGGTCTGCGCGCTGCAAAACGGCGTGGAGCAAAAAGCCCAGCTTGAGCCGTGGGTAAACGGCGCGACGGTGCTGCCGTCGGTGGTGTGGTTCCCGGCCCAGCGCGAGCCGGATGCCTCCGTCTGGCTGCGGGCGAAGCCGCGCCTGACGCTGCCGGACGTGCCGCAGGCGCAGCGGGTGGTGGAGGCGCTTCGCGGTACGCGCTGCGCGGTTGAGCTCTCGGCAGATTTCGCCACCGTCGCCTGGCGCAAGCTTCTGCAAAACGCGGTCGCCGGGCTGATGGTGCTTTCCAACCGCCGCGCCGGGATGTTCAGGCGCGAGGATATCAGCGAGCTTGCGCTGGCCTACCTGCGCGAGGGGCTTGCCGTTGCCCGCGCCGAAGGGGCGAAGCTGGACGATGCAGTGGCGCAGGAGATCCTGGCGAACTTCCAGCGTGCGCCTGAGGACCTGGGCACCTCGATCCAGGCCGACCGTCAGGCCGATCGCCCGATGGAGTGGGATATCCGCAACGGCGTGATCCAGCGCTACGGCCTCAAACACGGTATTGCGGTGCCCATCAGCGACGTGGTGGTGCCGCTGCTGGCGGCGGGGAGCGAGGGGCCGGGCTAACGGCCGCTGTTTTTCCGTTCGGCAAAGTAGTGGGCGGGCGTGCTGCCCATCGCTTTTCGGAACATGGTGATAAACGCATTCACGGATTCGTACCCGAGCGTTGTCGCCACGTTCTGGACGGGCACGCCGCTTGCCAGCTCCCGCAGGGCAATAATCAAATGCAGCTGCTGGCGCCATCGCCCGAAGCTCAGCCCGGTTTCGCGCTGCATCAGGCGGGCAAACGAGCGCTCGCTGAGGGCGAGCCGTTTCGCCCACTCCTTCAGGGTGCTTCTGTCCTCAGGGCGGCTGACCAGCGCGTCCGCCATGGCGCGAATTTTCGGATCGGTTGAGACCGGCAGGCTTAGCTTCTGCTGCGGCATGCTGGCGAGCTCGTCAAGCGTGACCCGGGTCAGCCTGGCGACGTGGCCGTCGGCGGGATAATCCACGCTTTCGCGCGTCAGACGATCGACCAGCTCCTTAATCAGCGGCGAGATCGCCAGCGTGCAGCATTTTTCCGGCAGCGCCGCCGCGCCGGGCTCAATAAACAGATAGTTGAGATGCGCGTTCCAGGTTGCTTTGGCGCTGTGCGGGATCCCGCCTGGGATCCAGACGGCGCAGTCCGGCGGCACAATCCAGATATCATTCTCCGCGTAACAGCTGACCGCACCGTATCGGGCAATAATCAGCTGCCCCTTGCGGTGGGTATGCACCGGCACTTCCGCGGCGTAATCCACGAAGTCCAGATGACGCGCCACCGCCGGGCTGGTGGTAGAGTCGGGGTCATACAGCGTAGTAGCAGGTTGAGGCTTCACGATTATGGCAACATTTAGGTATTTTTTGACAGAATAGAGTATTTAAGCGGGTCTGCAAGCCGGTAATAATCCCGGCATGAAAAACATCCTATCTCATCCCGTTCGTCTCCCCGCCGCGCTGCGAAACGATGCGGGCGCGCTGATCTATTCCGCGAAGAGTTTTGCCGCGGCGATGCTGGCTTATTACCTCGCGCTGTCGATCGGTCTTGAGCGTCCCTCGTGGGCCATTATTACGGTTTACATCGTGTCGCAGACGTCGGTCGGGGCATCGCTGAGCAGAAGCCTCTACCGGCTGGCCGGTACCGTGGCGGGTGCCAGCGCGACCGTTGTGATTGTGCCTGCCTTCGCGAATACGCCAGTCCTGTGCAGCGTGGTGCTGACGGGCTGGATCGTATTCTGCCTGTGGCTATCCCTGCTGGAACGCACGCCCCGGGCGTACGCCTTTGTGCTGGCGGGCTACACCGCGAGCCTGATTGGTTTTCCGGCGGTGTCCGATCCCGGCAGCATTTTTAACGTCGCCATCGTCCGCGTGCAGGAGATCGCGATTGGGATTTTCTGCGCCGCGCTGATTCACCGCTACGTGCTGCCCGCGCGGGTATCGGGCCAGTTCAACGCTAAATTATCCCAGACGCTACAGGCCGCGCGCGCGCGGGTGGCGGATACCTTAGCAGGCAAACCCGACGCGGCTTCCGGCCCACTGCATCTGGCCCTGGCGCTGCAGTTCCTGCAGGGCATAAGCCACCATATTCCCTATGATTTTGCCCTCTCAGCCCCGGTGCGGCAGGCCAGAAAAGCGATCCACGACCGGCTGGCGCGGCTGGTTATCGTCAACTGTGAACTGCGCGATCGCCTGCCAGCGAGCGGAACCCTGCCCGCCGACGTGCAGGCATTGCTGGGCGACGTTCAGGCCTGGCTGGCCGCTGAAGGCGCTGATGCCAGCAGTACGGCAGAGTCGCTGCGGCTCCGCTGTGCGCTTCTCATCGATCGGTATGCCGCGCAGGCGCAGACGTTTGACGACGCGCTGCAGGTCAGCTTTATCCGCTACCTCTCGGAGGCGGTCGCGCTTCTGCAGCAGTGCGAACGTCTTTCCGGGGCCATCCACCATGCAAAACCCGTATTTGGGGAGATGCAAACCCGCGCGGCGAAAGGCTACGTTTTCCATCGCGATCCTCTTACCGCCGCCCGCACGGCGATGGGGGCTTTCGCCATCATCCTGAGCGGCTGTCTGGTCTGGATCTTCTCAGCGTGGCCGGATGGCGGTACGGCGGTGTCTATTCTGGGCGTCTGCTGCACGCTGTTTGGCAGCTTCGATACCCCGGCGCCGCACATCGTGAAATACATCATTGGCTCGTTCTGGGGCGTGGTCATTAGCCTGTTCTACAGCTTTGCGCTGCTGCCGCTGGTGAGTGATTTCCCGGTGCTGGTGGCGGTGCTTGCCCCGGCGTATCTGCTGGCCGGGTCGCTTCAGGCGCGCCCGCCCACCACGTTTATGGCGATGGGGATCACCCTGACGCTGCCCATTTTGTGCGAGCTGGGGGCTCACTACACCGGAGACTTCGCCGTTGCGGCTAACACCGCTATCGCGCTCTTTGCCGCGACCGGTTTTGCCGTCATCAGCATGAGCCTGCTGCAAACCGTGCAGGCGGATGGCGCCATCACGCGTCTGCTGAACCTCTGCCAGCGCGACATTCGGCGCAGCGTGAAGGGCACGCTGCGGGTTGATGAAACGCACTGGATCAACCTGATGATGGACCGAACCGCCCTGTTGCTGCCGCGCCTGCAGCGCAGCGCGCGCGCGCCGGAGCAGGCGCTCAATCGGCTATTACACGCGCTGCGTCTGGGGCTGTCGGTCATGCATTTACGCCGCAGTGACGCGCCGCCCGGCAGGGAGGTTGACGCGCTTTTTCATCGGATAAACGCCGCGGACCGCCACGCCTTGCGCGAACGCATCGCTGCCCTTATCGAACGCAATCTGCCTGCGGCAGATGAGCATACGCGCCAGTTGGTCTTCAGGCTGGTGGATCTGCACTGTGCATTACGGGGGCCAGACCATGGTTAACGATCTCAATATCGGCGGGGTTTTTATTCCGGGGCTGCTGATGGTCGCCCTCGCGGCGCTGGTCTGCACGCTTAGCCTCGTCGCGCTTTTCTCGCTCAGCAGGCTCTACCGGCGCTTGCCGTTTCGCCCGCTGATGGATGTTTCAACCTGGATTGTCACCTTTTTCCTGCTGATGCAGGGTCTGACCGCGTTGGGGTTATTGTCATGAAATCACTGCTCTCTGTACTGGCTCGCTATGCGCTGACCTTAAGCGCGACTGTGGCGGCTACGCTTCTGGCCTTTATGATGTGGAAACACTACGCGCAAACGCCGTGGACCCGCGACGGCCGCATGCGGGCGGACGTGGTGCAGATTGCGCCGGACGTCTCCGGGCCGGTCATCAGCGTAGCCGTGCGGGACAACCAGTGGGTGAACCGGGGCGATGTGCTTTACACCATCGATCCGCGCTGGCTTAAGCTGGCGGTGGTCAGCGCGCAGGCTGATGTGGAATCGAAACGCCATGAGATGCTGATGCGCCAGGACGCGGCCCATCGCCGCACGCTGATTAAAAACGCCATCTCGAGCGAGGATTTGCAGCAAACCGGCAGCGCGGCGAACGTCGCGGCGGCCAATTATCACGGCGCGCTGGCCGCGCTGGATCTGGCAGAGCTGAATCTGGCGCACGCCACCGTGCGCGCGCCGGTTTCGGGGTACGTCACGCACCTGCGGCTTCGCCCCGGAGACTACGCGACGGCGGGGGAGACGAAGGTCGCCATCGTCGATGCGCACAGCTTCTGGGTGGTGGGGTACTTTGAGGAGACCAAGCTGCGCCATATTCGCGTCGGGGATGCCGCGCAGGTTGTGCTGATGGGATACGAGCCGGTCATCGCGGGGCACGTGGAAAGCATTGGGCATGGGATCGGGGACAGCAACGACGAGACGGGCGGGCTGGGTCTGCCCGACGTCGAGCCCACCTTCAGCTGGGTGCGGCTGGCGCAGCGCGTACCGGTGCGCATTCATATCGACAGGTTGCCGGAGGGCGTTGAGCTGGTGGCAGGGCTGTCGGCGAGCGTGGCGGTGGGGCGGTAGATAAGGATTGAAGCGACTATTCCTCGCCTACAAAATTATCGGCTTCAGGAGAGTAATGCTGATAAACGCATGCGAGCTTATGCCCGTCAGGATCGCGCAGATAGGCAACATAAAAGTCGGGGCCGTACGCTCTTCGCTTACCAGGCTCGCCTTCTTCCGTTCCTCCCGCAAGGAGGCCAGCTGCATGGAACCGTCTGACAAGATCCGCGTTATCTGCCCTGAATGCGAACATTGTCCCGTTTCCCGCCGTCGCGGGCTGCTGGTCAAAAGGAGGACAAATACAGAAGCTGAACCCCTCGCCGGGATTATTTTCATCTCCCCACATTGCCCAGCTTTCAGTCCAGGCCTGCAGACGCGAGTAGCCGAGAACGTTAAAAACTGCGTCATAAAAATTCACGGAGCGCTGAAAGTCGTTTGTACCTACTGTGATATAAGCCAGCATCTTATGACTCCCGTCCTTCAATATTCGATTTAACAGCTTTCAGCGTCCTTTTACGGATCCAGCCGCTACCCGCTCGTATTATCAGCCAGTAAGCCGACATTTTTAGCCGAGTGCGTCTGTCAGGACAAAAGATGAATGTTTCCGTAGAGAGCTCATACTTGCCTGGCGCCAGCTCCATTATCTTGTAGCGCAGCAACAGTTTCACGCTGCCCGGCGCGGCTGGGGTCTGAAAAGCACTGGCATCCGGCACGTTTTCCAGACCGAAATCCGAACGCCAGAATTGTCCTCTTAAGCCGTAACAGATTTCTGATGCTGAATTTTTCAAAAGGGTAAAACTGTGCAAACCAAAGTTGCCGATCGACTGTGGCTTCTGGTTGCGCAGTAATTTTTGCGGTATTTGACGCAATGACATTAACCGCCGAATCACGGCATCTTGCCGGACGTCAAAGCTGGCAATCATTGGCAGAATATTTTCAGGGCGGCTAGTGTGAATGACCGTTAGGTGTTTCTCATGAAACTGGAACTGGGGGAGAAAAGCGGGAACTTCCTGCCACTGAGCAAGCGCTTTACGGGTAACGAATCCAGGGTTTAGCATCTCTCTTCCTTGTCATCCCTTGCGTCCTGCCAGAGTAACAGATGGTGTGTCGCAGGCAATTACCAGGAAAAGAGAGGGCAACAGGGAAGTAAGTGTAACGAGCCGGTTGGGTTAATAACGTTCGCTTATTCACGAATGGAGAAGCTCAGCGATTTCTTTGCGCTTTCTTGTTGCCCATTCAGGTTTGATAGAGAGCATTAAACTATATTGCCTTCTAAAATAAACCTCTCTAAATTCTCGTTCAGATGAATGGCTGGCTGCATAGGTTGAGGCCAGCCCCGCCACGGCACTCTCCACAAACCAATACAGAATTTCATCGTCACTGAGCGTTACTTTTCTCTGTATTTCAAGGCCTCTTTCACTGACGATAAAATGAAATTCTTTGCCATGAATTTCAAGATAGGGAGTTGCAGCCCCATCGGGTTGGTCAGGGATAAAGAAGTAATGGTTTGGCCTTGTCCCTCCGCCTAACTGCTCACCTATTTTTAGAAACTCGTTTCGTAGTTCTTCAATGGTTTTCATAAACAGCTCTTTGTTTTTGTATGTAAACGACTCATTACCGCGGATTGGTTACAAAGCGCCTGCTCTCGATCACTTCCCCACAAACGCACTCACCGGCAAACCAAAACGTTTCGCCAACGCACGCATATGAAGCTCCGGAGATTCGTTCACGCGAATGCTTGATTAGGAAATTCTCTGGTTGCCACATTGAAAGACGCTCTTAAGACTATGTGCATCCTTGCCCCTTGTTTCCGGGCTGGAAACATTATAGGTGTGATTGGTGGGTAGACAATGTGGCAACATTTGCGAAGTGCAGTTTTCATATGCTCGTGATGCCGGCACTCATTTAATGAGTGCGAACACTGTATGAGGTGACTGTGAATGATATGTCCGATTTGTGCCAGAAGCGGACGTTGAGGAGAGTGTTATTTTTATGCGAAATATCTGCGTAATATTTTTTCTAATAGAGAGAAAACGACCGCCACCCTTTTGGGCGTAATCAGTTGGTAAGGCCGGTATAAATAAAACTGCCACTTCTCCTGCCGCAGTTCTGGCAGTGGGGGAACAAGTTGACCGCTTGCTAAGTATTCCCTACAAATAAAATCGCTGGATTGTACAACCGTTTTCCCGGCCAAAGCGGCCTGAATTTCGGCGTAGGGGTCTGTAGTATAAAACTCGATATGACGAGGGACAAAAGTATTCGCTGCGTCACTCATAAACTCAAATGATTTCCCCGTCTCAGGATTAATTAAGCCGCTAAATGGATAACGCTGTCGAAGATCTTCTAAATCAGTTGGTGCACCCAGGCGTGCAATGAGTTCAGGGGATGCGACAAAAACATGTTCAACTAGCCCGATATTTTTAATGATAAAATTTGGATTAGGTTCTCTCCCTACGCGTATGCCTATATCGATACGATGCTCGATAGTATCAAGTTTCATCATATCTAAACGCCAGTCGATAAATAATTCAGGATATGGACGTAGTGCAGTCAATAGTTCATACAAGATTTGTTCATGATTTGGGAATCGAAGTAATGTGATACGTACAATACCTCTCATTTCATTATCATCTTTCGCTGTCTGAAATAATTTTTCAGAATCTTCAAGCAGTCGCTTCGCTTGGGGTAAAAATAGCTCGCCGAAAGTGGTAAGAAAGATCGAGCGAGTATTGCGTTTGAAAAGAGGTTCACCAAGCTGTTTCTCCAACTCAGCGACTGTTCGGGTTACTACTGATGGTGAAACCGACAGCTTTATGGCTGCTTCGCGGAAGTTCAGGGTTTCAGAGGCAATGATAAAAAACTTTAGAGCATCAAGTTTGTTCATGATTGTTGTGAAAATTGCAATAATGTATTTTGATAATAGCAATTAATTTGCAACTATTCCAGTCATATAATCGAACAATCAAATAAGCAACCTCTCTTACTTTTCAGAATTCAAAAGAGTAAATTATGTCAATTCAACCAGTAGAATTAAACAAAGCCTATCGTTTATTGCAGGTCGGGCCAACGACGATGATATCGGCTAAAAATGATGGCATTGCAAATGTCATGGCAGCGGCCTGGGTAGGATTAGTAGGCAATAACAAAGTGATGGCTTTTATTGGCCCACAGGCATTTACTCGCGGGCTTGTAGAAAAAAGCGGATATTATGTTGTCCAGATCCCAGTGGTAAATCAGATGGAAATGGTTTTATATGCTGGAGGCCACAGTTATTCTGATACCCCCAATAAAAACAGTAAAATTCCACAGTTTTATCAGAAAGAGTTTGATCTGCCTTTAGTTGAAGGTTGCGCTGGCTGGCTAGTCTGTAAGGTCATACCCAATGAAGAAAATGAAAAGCAGCACAACTTGTTCATGGGGGAAATTGTCGGAGCATGGAGTGATGACCGCGTTTTCAGGAATGGGCACTGGATTTTTGATGATGCGCCTGATGAATTACGTACTGTCCATTACGTAGCGGGCGGACAGTTTTACGCCATTGGTAAAGGTACAAAATTCAATTATGGTCCGGGAAAAGATTAATCCTTATTTCTGTATAAATGTGCCATATAACATAGCTACATAGAGGAAGTAGCATAAAAAATAATCTACTTAAGATGTCCGCTGTTCGCTCACAGCGGATCTTCAGCTCAGTCAGATCGTTCGCTTCGTGCCAGAAGCGGATATTACCTAATACATTGGTAACCTTCTCAGATTAACACGTTCTACATAGTTAGCGTCGCATCTGATGAGTTATAATGTTTTAAAATATCCAACTGATAAATCCACCCGAATACTTCTCACTAATTTGGATTGCAAAAAGATCATGAAGACTTAGAAATAAATCATTATCTTCTTTAAAAATTAACTCCTCATACTCTGCCATTATCAAACTATGCTGCGTTGTTAGTTTAGATATGTTATCCATTTCACTGGCAAGCATGGATTTTTTTGCATTGGTGGATAGATCCATAGCAATAAATTTCCGCATCAATGGCATTAGTTGATTAGGGTCTATGTTTTTTGTATTTTCCTTGGCTTTTTTTTGTCTTTCTGAATAGATAGTGTTAATCGCAATTGTATAATTTTTCGCTAAGCTCCTAAACTCTGGATATGAACCAGTAACTAATGCAAGTTCTTCGTACTTGAGGAATAAATCGGCCTTGCATTTTTTTACTGTCATTTCAAGCTCTTCAACTCCTTTTTTTAACTCTGCATTTGCTTTAATAATAGACATTGGGAGAGCTTCATAATGTTGGCCTAATTTTGAATCAGGAGTCTTTGTCATATGTACTATTTCATTAGACATGAGCTGATAAGAACCAGATAACTCTCCATACTTTAGGAATAGTTCATTATGTGAAGATGAGCAAGAACTTTGTAATTCCATCATTGGCCTGAAGTAATCCTTTATAAGCTCCTCCTGAAGACCTTGATCTTTTTTGTAACTCTCTAGAATCCCAGCAAAAAGAAACGACCCTAAAGATATAGAGATTATGGCAATTAGTAATTGACTAAGAAATGATTGTGCTCCATTACCCATGAATTATCCTTAAAACATAATACTGAAAAAAGTGGTGCCTGATAAGGGAAAACGACGGATCGGAAACAAACTTAACTGATGGGTTAGCCATAGTCCAGAACCTTATTTAAACACTTAGTATGACTGTATGCATCTTAGAAATTCGTGCCAGTAACATTTGAAGCCTCATAATTCATTTAAATCGAGGTCAGTTACTCGCTCTTAACGGACATTCATCAAGCAACGTTGTTCTTTGCATAAGACCGAAATCTTACTTCTTACTCAGCAGCATTCCGGCCTCCTGCTACTTAACTCAGTGCGCCGTGATATACGGCTCCTTCACAAACTCCGCCAGCAACCAGACCATATCATGCAGCAGCCCGGTGAGTTCTTTTTCCACGCTCGCAGGCAGCGTCCCGCCCATCACCGACAGCGTTAACGCCACGGCATAGTCCACCTGTAGCGTCGTCTCCTGCCAGCAATCCGGCACACATGAATTTATCTTTTCACCCGCAATCAGCTGTTCAACCAGATACGCTGGAAGTTCAGCATCACAGCATTCCCGCAGCCGCTTAAGCGCAGCCAGCAATCGCTTGCAGAGTGTGGCAAACGTCACCGTATCGTCAGTGTCCACCAGCACGCTAACATACGCAGTGCATGCGTCAGCCAACTCAAAGAGATCAGCAGAATCGGGAAGTTGCAGGTGAAGAAGGTGATGAACAGCACTTTCCTCAGAAAGCGCGTAAGACAGGGAAGGGATAGTTGTCATGTGATTTTCCTTTTTAAACATTCTCCAGACCACCACATAAGTTCCTACGCTCATGGGTGGTAGCGCTGACGGAGGTAGGAATACCGCACATGACATAACGGCCAACCTTTCGGTTGCTCCGCCAGCGCGACCGTATTTTAACGGGATGAGCGCCGTCTCGACAAAAATAATTGCCGTGTCATGTTGTGCGGGTTCCTACGCCCGGTTACGGATGTGCCGCAACGCAGGCACTTTACGACCGTGAGGAAGGGATGAAAAGGGATGCCCCTGAATTACATAAGTTTGCTTGCAGGTTTGCGAGGCGGCTTCCAGAAGGGCATTGCCGGGTGGCGGCTACGCCTTACCCGGCCTACAAACCAGCAGCGCTGCGCCGTCACCCCTAGCTCATCATCGTCAAAAACCGCTTCACCGTTCGCGAACGTTCAAAACGTCGCCAGCAGAGCGCGATATCGGTATAGAGCTCCGGCGAACTCAGCGCGTGATAGGTGACATTCGGCGGTGAAATGGCCGCCATGGATTTCGGTACCAGCGCGAAGCCGCCGCCCGCGGAAACCATGCTCAGGGAGGAGGACAGCTGCGACGACTGCAGCGCGTGCTGCACGTCAATCCCGGCCCGCTCGCAGCAGCCGTTAACCCGTTCGTACAGCCCCGGCGCGACCTCCTGCGGGAACAGCACCACCGGTGTATCCCGAAGCTGCTCTAACGCCAGCGAATCACCCGCCGCCAGCGGATGCTCGCGATGCAGCGCCACCACCATCGGCTCCCGGTCGAGGATTTTTAACTCGAACGCCTTGCTGCTCTCGCACGGCAGGCGCACGAAGGCGATATCCAGTTCACCCTCCGCCAGCATCGTCGTCAGCGACGACATATTGGCTTCCACCTGATGAACCTGCACCGCCATGTTCTGCACCTGAAACTGGCGGATCAGCGCGAAAATTTTGGGATGAAATGCGTCGGAGCTGGTAATGCCAATCGACAGGTTGCCGTTCAGCCCGCGCGCGATGCCGCGGGCTTTTTCCAGCGCGGCATCGCTCAGCGCCAGAATTTTGCAGGCGTCCTCGTAGAAGGCTTCTCCCGCCTCGGTCAGCTCCACGCCCCGCGTCAGGCGTCTGAACAGCGGCGTGCCAACTTCCTCTTCGAGCCGTTTGATCTGCTGACTCAGAGGAGGCTGTGAAATACCCAGCGCTTCGGCCGCCCTGGTGAAGTGTCGCTCGCGTGCAACCGCGACAAAATACCGCAGATAACGAAGTTCCATATCTAAAACGTCTCAAACCAGCATGGTTTCTATATTGGAACTCTCTGCTGAATCGGGTCAACATTTATTTAACCTTTCTAAATAAAGTTGAAGAGGACGAGCACGATGATGCATTCATCTGCCTGCGACTGTGAGGCAAGCCTGTGCGAGACCCTGCGCGGGTTCTCCGCCCAGCATCCTGACAGCGTGATCTACCAGACATCGCTAATGAGCGCCCTGCTAAGCGGCGTGTACGAAGGAGAGACCACCATCGCCGATCTGCTGGCACACGGTGATTTTGGTCTGGGCACCTTCAACGAGCTGGACGGTGAAATGATTGCCTTCAGCAGCCAGGTGTACCAGCTGCGCGCCGACGGCAGCGCCCGGGCCGCGAAGCCGGAGCAGAAAACGCCGTTCGCGGTGATGACCTGGTTCCAGCCGCAGTACCGTAAAACCTTCGATGCGCCGGTCAGCCGTCAGCAGATCCACGACGTCATCGACCAGCAGATCCCCTCCGATAACCTGTTCTGCGCGCTGCGCATCGACGGCAACTTCCGCCACGCCCACACCCGCACCGTACCGCGCCAGAAGCCGCCGTACCGCGCGATGACCGACGTGCTGGACGACCAGCCGGTGTTCCGCTTTAACCAGCGCGAAGGGGTGCTGGTCGGGTTCCGCACGCCGCAGCACATGCAGGGCATTAACGTGGCCGGCTATCACGAGCATTTCATCACCGACGACCGTCAGGGCGGGGGTCATCTGCTCGACTACCAGCTGGAGAGCGGCGTACTCACCTTCGGCGAAATTCACAAGCTGATGATTGACCTGCCCGCCGACAGCGCGTTCTTACAGGCCAACCTTCACCCCAGCAATCTTGATGCAGCGATCCGTTCCGTCGAAAACTAACAGGAGAACTACCGTGAACAGTGAGAAACAGTCACGTCAGTGGGCGCACGGCGCCGATATGGTTGTCGGCCAGCTGGAAGCGCAGGGCGTGAAGCAGGTGTTTGGGATCCCGGGTGCGAAAATCGACAAGGTCTTTGACTCCCTGCTGGACTCCTCCATCGAGATTATTCCGGTGCGCCACGAAGCGAACGCGGCGTTTATGGCGGCGGCGGTAGGGCGTCTGACCGGCAAGGCCGGGGTAGCGCTGGTCACCTCCGGGCCGGGCTGTTCTAACCTGATCACCGGCATCGCCACCGCCAACAGCGAAGGCGACCCGGTGGTGGCGCTGGGCGGGGCGGTGAAGCGGGCGGATAAAGCCAAGCTGGTACACCAGAGCATGGACACCGTCGCCATGTTCAGCCCGGTCACCAAATACGCCGTGGAGGTCAGTTCACCGGACGCGATTGCCGAGGTGGTTTCCAACGCGTTTCGCGCCGCCGAGCACGGCAGGCCGGGGGGCGCGTTCGTCAGCCTGCCGCAGGATATCGTCGACCAGCCCGCGACGGGGGCCATTTTACCCGCCAGCGGCCCGGCGCTGATGGGCCCGGCACCGGAGTCAGCGATTAACGACGTGGCGAAGCTTATCGAAAACGCCAAAAATCCGGTCATCTTGCTCGGCCTGATGGCCAGCCAGCCCGCGAACAGCGCCGCGCTGCGCAAGCTGCTGGAGAAAAGCCGCATTCCGGTGACCAGCACCTATCAGGCCGCCGGGGCGGTAAACCAGGAACACTTCACCCGCTTCGCCGGCCGCGTCGGCCTGTTCAATAACCAGGCGGGCGATCGGCTGCTGCATCTGGCGGACCTGATTATCTGCATCGGCTACAGCCCGGTGGAGTACGAGCCGTCCATGTGGAACAGCGGCGACGCTACGCTGGTGCACATCGATGTGCTGCCTGCCTATGAAGAGCGTAACTACGTGCCGGATCTGGAGCTGGTGGGGGACATCGCCGAAACGCTGAACCTGCTCGCTAACCGCATCGATCGTAAGCTCGAGCTGAGCCAGCGGGCCTCCGAAATTCTGGTCGATCGCCAGCATCAGCGCGATCTGCTCGACCGCCGCGGCGCCTCGCTTAACCAGTTTGCCCTGCACCCGCTGCGCATCGTGCGCGCCATGCAGGACATCGTGAATAACGACGTGACGCTCACCGTGGATATGGGCAGCTTCCACATCTGGATCGCCCGCTACCTCTATAGCTTCCGGGCGCGTCAGGTGATGATCTCCAACGGTCAGCAGACCATGGGCGTTGCTCTGCCGTGGGCGATTGGCGCGTGGCTGGTGAACCCGGGCCGCAAGGTGGTTTCAGTCTCCGGCGACGGCGGCTTCCTGCAGTCAAGCATGGAGCTGGAAACCGCGGTGCGCCTCAACGCTAACGTGCTGCACATCATCTGGGTGGATAACGGCTACAACATGGTTGCCATTCAGGAAGAGAAAAAATACCAGCGTCTTTCCGGCGTCGAGTTCGGCCCGGTCGATTTCAAAGTCTATGCCGACGCCTTCGGTGCGAAAGGCTTTGCCGTGGAGAGCGCCGAGGCGCTTGAGCCGACGCTGCGTGCGGCGATGGATGTGGATGGCCCGGCCGTGGTGGCCATTCCCGTCGACTACAGCGATAACCCGCTGCTGATGGGCCAGCTCCATCTCAGCCAGATTTTGTGACTCACGATAAGGACAGAGAAATGCAAAAAGTTGCTCTCGTAACCGGCTCAGGCCAGGGGATTGGTAAAGCGATCGCGCTTCGCCTGGTGAAAGACGGTTTTGCCGTCGCCATCGCCGACTATAACCTTGAGACGGCAAGAGCCGTCGCCGATGAAATCATCCGTAACGGCGGCAACGCCGTCGCCGTGAAGGTCGATGTCTCTGACCGCGAACAGGTATTTGCGGCGGTGGAGAAAGCGCGCACCGCGCTGGGCGGCTTTAACGTTATCGTTAATAACGCCGGGATTGCGCCGTCTACCCCCATCGAATCCATCACGCCGGACATTGTCGACAAGGTCTACAACATCAACGTGAAAGGGGTGATCTGGGGGATCCAGGCCGCGATTGACGCCTTCCGCAAAGAGGGGCACGGCGGCAAGATCATCAACGCCTGCTCCCAGGCGGGCCACACCGGCAACCCGGAACTGGCGGTCTACAGTTCCAGCAAGTTCGCGGTGCGCGGCTTAACCCAGACCGCGGCACGGGATCTCGCGCCGCTGGGGATCACCGTTAACGCCTACTGCCCGGGCATCGTCAAAACGCCGATGTGGGCGGAAATCGACCGTCAGGTCTCCGAGGCGGCGGGTAAACCGCTCGGCTACGGGACCGAAACCTTTGCCAAACGCATTACGCTTGGCCGCCTGTCCGAGCCGGAAGATGTTGCCGCCTGCGTTTCATACCTGGCAGGACCGGACTCCGACTACATGACCGGCCAGTCTCTGCTCATCGATGGTGGGATGGTGTTCAACTAAATTCTAATAAGCTCTGACATGAGTTTTCCCCTGCACCCGTGCAGGGGCTTTTTTTTGTCTCCTCCGTCATTGTGCATTACACTGCGCGCTGCAAAACTTTAGTCATTACGATCTGACAGGCGGTAACAGCGATGAACGGTACAATCACAACGTGGTTTAAAGATAAAGGCTTTGGATTTATCAAAGATGAAAACGGCGACAACCGCTATTTTCATGTGATTAAGGTCGCGAACCCCGATCTGATTAAGAAAGATGCCGCGGTGACCTTCGAGCCGACCACCAACAACAAAGGCCTTTCCGCCTATGCGGTGAAGGTGATCCCCGAAAGCAAACATCTCTTTATTGCTGGCGAGCGCGTGAAGCTCACCTCGATCAAATCCTTCGTGGTGTTTAACGAAGAAGAGCCGGCTGATACCAAAATCGACAAAGAGAACGCGGTACTGTCGGTTGGGCTGCTGATGAACAGCATCAAGCCGAAATCAGAGAAAAAGCCGGGCGAAATGCGCACGGTGAAGAAGCTGGCGATCACCACCTTCCAGAACACGACGCTGATCTTCACCGAAGATGAGATCGACATCGATGCCACGGTGAAGCTGCTGAAGTGATTTTTTGCCGGGTAGCGGCGACGCTTACCCGGCCTGTAAAACCCGCGCGGCACTGGCCGCCACGCGGTTTACCCCATCCGGTGCTCGCCCCGCAACATCGCCTCGCGGTCAAATACCCTCTGGATCTCCCCGTGCGCCATAAACGCCGCCCGGTCGGACATGTGGGCAATCACGTCCGCATCGTGGCTCACCAGCAGGTAGGTCATGCCGTGCTCGGCCTTCAGGCGGTTGAGCAGGTTCAGAATCTCCGCCTGCACCGACATATCCAGCGCCGAAGTCGGCTCGTCCAGCAGCAGAAGCTGCGGGCGCAGCAGCAGCGCGCGGGCTATGGCAACGCGCTGACGCTGCCCGCCGGAAAGCTGATGCGGGTAACGCCTGCCCGCATCGGCGGAAAGCCCGACCTGCTGCAGCGCATCCGCCACCTTTTCCGCAACCTGCGTTTCGCCGTGGATGTTTAACGGCTCTGACAGGGTGCGCGCAACGGTGTGGTTTGGGTGCAGCGACGCCCACGGATCCTGAAACACCATCTGCACGTTGCGGCGAAGCTCGCCTTCAAAACGCCGCCCAGGCCGTAGCGCGTCTCCCAGGATCGAAATGCGGCCGTTCCACTCGCGCTGCAGCCCCGCCAGCACGCGCAGAAGAGTCGATTTCCCGCAGCCGGATTCACCGATCAGGCTGAAGGTCTCGCCTTTCTCAATAGCAAAGCTGGCGGCGGAGACCGCCGTTTTCTCCCCGAAGCTCACCTGGAGCTGGTTTACGTCAACGAGAGCCATTGTTCACCTCCTTCCACGGCTGCGAGCGGTCCAGCGTCGGCAGTATCTGTCCATAGGTACTGGCGTTCGGACGGCAGGTCCACAGGGTGCGCGTGTACGGATGCGTCGCCTGCGGGAGCTGGCGTGCCGCCATCTCATCGACCTTGTCGCCCTGATACATCACCAGCACGCGGTCGCAGTGCTCCGCCACCAGCGGCAGATCGTGGCTGATGAGCAGCATCGCCATCTGGCGTTCTTCGCACTGCTGCACCAGCAGCTCGAGGATCTGATTGCGCAGGCGGGCGTCCAGCGCGGAGGTGGGTTCATCGGCAATCAGCACCTGGGGGTTGTTGATCAGCGCCATCGCAATCATCACGCGCTGGCCCATGCCCCCGGAGAGTTCGCCGGGGTAGCGCTGGAGAATATGTTCGTTGAGTCCGACGGCGCGGATGATGTCGTGAATGCGCGCCAGGCGTTCAGCGCGGGGCAGGCGCTGATGCAGGGTCAGCGCCTCATCAAGCTGGGCGGCGACGTTTTTCGCCGGATTCAGCGCGTAGCGCGGGTCCTGCAGGACCATCGCAATCCCGTTGCCGCGCAGCGCCTGCCAGCGGCGGGTGCTCAGGGTCAGCAGGTCGTTGCCGAGCACGTTAAGCCGGTTCGCGCTCACGATGCCGGGCTTACGCACCAGCCCCATCAGGGCGCGGGCGGACATTGATTTGCCCGAGCCGGATTCCCCCACCAGCGCCAGCCGCTCGTTGCCCAGCGTGAAGCTGAGGTTGTTGACCACGCGCGCGGCGGGGTAGTCGATATTCAGCGCATCGACGATGACGCGGTGTTCAGTCATGCTGCGGCTCCAGTACGTCGCGCAGGCCGTCGCCCAGCAGGTTAAAGGCCAGGCTGGCAAACAGAATCGCCCCGCCCGGAATGGCGGCTATCCACCACTGGTCGAAAATGACCTGCATGCCGTCGGCAATCATCGCGCCCCATTCAGCCATCGGCGGACGCGCGCCAAGACCGAGGAAGCCCAGCCCGGCGGCCGCCAGAATAATCCCCGCAAGATCCAGCGCCAGCCGCACAATCGCGGACGGCAGGCACAGGGGCAGAATATGGCCGACCAGCAGGCGCGGGCCGCGAATGCCCATCATCTCGGCGGCGGCGAGGTAGTCGCTGTGGCGCAGACGTTGGATCTCGCTCCGCGCCTGCCGCGCGTAGGCGGGCCAGGTGGTTAAGGCCAGCGCCAGCGCGCCGTTGACCAGCCCCGGGCCAAGCATCGCCACAAACGCGAAGGCGAGGATCAGGCGCGGCATCGACATTACCACGTCGGTAAAACGCATCAGGATGCGCTCCAGCCAGCCGCCGTAGTAGCCGGACAAAATCCCCACCAGCAGCCCGGCGGGCAGGGTGATTACGGTGACTAACGCCACCAGCCCGAGCGCCGGGCGGGTACCGTAAATCAGGCGCGAAAGCAGGTCGCGCCCGTAGCTGTCGGTGCCCAGCCAGTGCTGGTGATTCGGTGCCTGCAGGCGCGCGGCGGCGTCCTGCCAGTTCGGGTCAAGCGGCGCGAGCCACGGCGCGAACAGGGCGATAATCACCAGCAGCGTGATGGCAGCCAGCCCGCAAAACGCAGCAGGGGAGCGGCGCAGGCGGCGTAAGAAAAGATAAAACGGCATCAGCGCACCCTGGGATCGGTCGCCCGCACGAGCAGGTCGGTAAGGTTATTAATGAGTACAAAGCAGACGCCAATCAGCAGCGTGCCGCCCATGACGGCGGTGGTGTCTCCGGCGAACAGGGCGGTGGTGAGGTAGCGCCCGATCCCCGGCCAGGAGAAGACGGTTTCGGTTAATACCGCGCCTTCCAGCATGCTGGTGTAGGCGAGGGCGATTACCGTCAGCAGGGTACCGCGAATGTTCGGCAGCACGTGGCGCAGCAGAATGGTCATCTCCCCGGCGCCCTTGGCGCGGGCAAGCAGGATGTACTCTTTGTTCATTTCGCTCAGGCAGGCGGAACGCGTCAGGCGCGTGATGCTCGCCAGCGAGTAATAGGCCAGCAGCAGCACCGGCAGCACCAGGTGGCTGAGGGCGTTGCGGAACGCCTCGCGATCGCCGGAAAGCCAGGTATCCACCAGCGCAAAGCCGGTGCGCGGCTCGACGGTGAACTGCCAGATATCGTCCAGCCTGCCGGGACCCGCGCTCCACTGCAGCTTCGCGTAGAACAGGGCCAGCATCAGCAGGCCGAGCCAGAAAATCGGTACCGAGTTGCCGAGCAGGGTTAGCGTTCTGATGGCGAGATCGAGCGGCGAACCGGCGTAGCGGGCGCACAGCACTCCGGCAATCACGCCGAGCACGGCGCCGATGATCAAGGCAAGGGTCGCCAGCTCCAGCGTGGCGGGGAAGGCGTGCAGCAGATCCTGCAGCACCGGCTGTCCGGTGGCGCTGGCGGTGCCTAAATCACCGTGGGCGAGGTTTTGCAGATAGTGCCAGAACTGCACGGGCAGGGGCCGATCCAGCCCGAGCTGGTGGCGAACCTGATCGTACGTCGACTGGCTGGCGTGATCGCCGACGATCTGCAGCACGCGATCGACCGGTGAAAACGCCGAGAGCGCAAACGTGACGAGCAGCAGTCCGAAGAGCGTGAGCAGCAGGGTCAGCAGACCCTGAAGCACGCGGGTGGAAAGATGTGGCATGGGAAAACTATTATCCTGAAAATATGCACGGACGACCCCCTCTCCCTTTGGGAGAGGGCGGGGGTGAGGGGAAACAGGCGGCTCTGCTGCGCGATGTTGCCCTCACCCCAACCCTCTCCCACGGGAGAGGGAGAAGGACAAGGGCTACTTCGTAACGCGATCGTACCAGACCATATCCGCGTTCAGCCCCTGCTGATACCCCTTCACGTTATCGCGCACCACGATCTGGGTTTTGCCCTGATCGACGAACACGTACGGCGAGCTCTGCTGCAGCTGTTCCTGCATTTTCTTGTACAGATCCAGACGCTTCGCCGGATCCGGTTCGGCAACCGCCGCCAGCGTGGCCTTGTTCAGCTCCGGGATTTTCCAGCCGTTCAGACCGGCCACGGTGCTGGACTTCCCGTCGTTCCACGCGAAGGCGCTGGCGTTAGAGTGCGCGTCGAAGTAGTCCGGGATCCACAGACGAATCGCCGCCTGATGCTGCTTTGCGCGCACGCGGGCATAGACCTGGCTCCCGGCGGCAGGCAGCAGATCGACCTTCACGCCGCCCTGAGCAAAGCTCGCCTGCATCGACTGGGCGATGGTGATAAACGGCGGCTTGTTCTCCACGTCCAGCGTGAAGTGCGCGTCTTTAATTCCCGCTTTGGCGAGAATGGCTTTCGCTTTTGCCGGGTCAAATTTAAACGGGTTGTCTTCCAGCGCGCCCGGCAGGCCGACCGGCAGGAAGCTTTGATGAACAAAGTACTGGCCTTTCAGCAGATTTTTGGTGATGCCTTCATAATCGACCAGCCAGCGCGAGGCTTCCCAGAACGCCGGGTTGTTCAGCAGCGGGTTGGCGCTGTTGCCGGTGTTAAACACCAGGTAATTTTGCTCGGCGGACGGAATGCTCAGCACCTTCACGCCCGGCTTGCCGTCCAGGGCGCTTATCTGATCTGCACCGAGATCGCGCGCCACGTCGGCATCACCCTGCTGGATCAGCAGGCGGCGTGAGGCCGGATCGGGGACGTTTTTAATGATGATGCTTTTGAGCTTCGGCGCGCCGCCGGGTGCCGATTCGTTAGCTTCCAGCACGATGGCCTGATGCGGCTGATAGACGCGCATTTTGAACGCGCCGCTGCCCGCGGAGTGCATTTTCAGCCACGCGTTGCCGAAGTCGTTATCCTTCACGTTTGCCGCAACCTGCTTTTCATCGACGATGGAGGCAATCGGCGTGGAGAGAATATTCAGCGCCACCGACGGGCTAACGTCCGCCGTCCAGTGAAGCTGGAGGGTATGATCGTCCACCTTTTTCAGCTGGCTGGCGATGTTGCTCGCGTCCCAGCCCAGCACGTTCAGAATAAAGGCCGGGGATTTGTTCAGCGTCACGGCGCGGGTGTAAGAGAAAATCACGTCTTCCGGGCGCAGCGGGTTGCCGGAGGCGAATCTGGCATCGGGCTTAAGTTTGATCGTCAGCGTTTTTGCTGCCGCGTCCGCTTCCCAGCTTTCTGCCAGAATCGGCGTGATTTTTTCCGGGTTATCGCGGTCCGGCTGTACCAGACGCTGATACAGACTCGGCACGGTCTGGATGCTGGAAAGCTCGTTGGCTTCGGCCGGGTCGAGGCTCACGATGTCATCCAGCCCCTGGGCAACAACCAGCGTGTTGGGCGGTGTAGCGGCGTGGACAACGCCTGAGAGCGCAGCCAGCACCAGTAACGGCAACAGTTTTTTCGTCATAGCGATCCCTGAGAAGAATATATTGTGATTGTTTTATGCTCCGCTACGTTAGGTCGACTCTGACATTCCGCAAAGTCGAAATTCAGCTTTGCTTATATCTTCCGGGAATATCGCATGCGCTCGGGCTATTAAAATACGCTGCTTTTCGCCCGCTTTTTAACCTGCTATAACAAACTCCTTACCTTTCAGGGAGTCACCGCCGTGCCCGAAATCAATCAACATGGTCAAACCGTTAACGATATCGTTCCAGACTGGAGAGGCGCACGCGTATTAACCCGCACGCCGCTGTTCGGCCAGTATTGCCGCCTGGAGCCGCTGGATGCCGATCGTCACGCGGCCGATCTCTATGAGGCCTACGCGCTGGGCGACGACAGCGACTGGACGTGGCTTGCCAGCACGCAGCCAGCGAGCGTGGAAGCCACCGCCCACTGGATCGTGGCTAAGGTGATGGACGATGAGCTGGTGCCGTTTGCCGTCATTGATTTACGCACCGAACGCGCGGTGGGGCTGGTGAGCTATATGGCTAACGAGCGGCTGCTGGGGTCGGTGGAAATTGGTCACGTGACCTGGTCGCGCAGGATGAAAGGAACCCGGATGGGCACCGAAACGGTGTGGCTGCTGCTGAAAAATGCGTTTGAGCACGGCTACCGGCGCGTCGAGTGGAAGTGCGATTCCATGAACGTTGCGTCGCGCAGCGCGGCGGAGCGGCTGGGGTTTGTCTGGGAAGGACGCCTGCGCCAGAAGCTGGTGCGCAAAGGGCGCAACCGCGACAGCGATATGCTTTCTATCATTGACGTCGAGTGGCCGCAAAGAGACGCCGAGCTGCGCGCCTGGCTGGCGGCGGAGAATTTTGACGGAGAAGGGCGGCAGATTAAGCGGCTTGAGGCGTTTCGGTTATAAGTGTTTTATGTAGGGTACATCTGAAACGGTCGATCAATCTGCGGAAATGGCAATTTCGATCAAATTGGTTTTTCCGGACTGTAGCCCCTGCGTCACCGCCATGGCGATATCCGCGGCCTGGGTCACCCGGCAGCAGCGGATACCCATCGCGGCGCCCAGCGACTGGAAATCAATTCGCGGGTTAATCAGATCCATCCCGATAAAGCGACCCAGCTTTGTCGAACTGTAGCCCGGCTGTCCCTTCATGAAGTTTTTCAGGATGTTGTACTCCAGGTTATTCATCACGATAAAGGTGACGGGCAGATTTTCGTGCGCCGCCGTCCAGAGCGCCTGCGGCGAGTACAGGGAGGCGCCGTCGCCAACCAGACACACTACCGGCTCGCGCACACGCCCCAGCGAGTGACCTACTGCTGCAGGCATCCCCCAGCCCAGACCGCCGCCGCGCATAAAGTAGTAGCGCGGGTGCTGCTGGTCGGAGATAAACCGGCGAACGTGTCTGGCCGTTGCTATCGCCTCGTCGACAATCGTGGTGCCCGGCGGAACGGACTTTATCACCTCGTAGGCCGCGACCATCGGCGAAATCGCCGGGCGCAGCCGCTCGGCTGCCAGACGCTCTTCCTGCAGTTGCCACTCTTTTTCACGTTCAGCGCGTGCCGCTTTGAGCAGCCGCTGATGCGTCAATTTGCTTGCCACCCGGCGTTGCTCAAGCTTCGGCAGCAGTTCCTTCAGGGAGAGTTTTATATCCCCCATCACCGAGAGGCGGGTGGCGTAGGTGCGGCCAAGTTCGTTCATATCCGCCGAGAGCTGATACACCGCGCAGGTTTCCGGAATGGCCTCGCCCTCGCTATACAAAATGGTAATCAGGCTTCTGCCGCCGATGATAAACACCGCATCGTAGGCATTAACGACGCTGGCGATTTCATTTGCGGTGGTGGGCATATTGCCTCGCCAGAGCGCGTGCTGCGTGGGGAAGGGCAAATTCAACGGCCAGGAGGAGCCGTAGACGTGGGCGCCTAGCGCTTCAGCAAGCTGTACAATCTCCTGCGTCGAGCCGCTGGAGTGAACTTCATCCCCCGCCACAATCATGATCCTGCCGGGCGTAACCTGGCTCAACTCTTCGGCCAGTTCGTCCAGCGAGCCCGCCACGGTGTGGTAGTTCACTTTAGAGGCCGTTTGTATCCCGGCGTCGCTGAGCTCTTCCATCACGTTCATTGGCAGGGATAGCAGCACCGGACCCGCGGGAGGATAGCTGGCGGCATGAAACGCCCGACGCACCAGCACCGGAAGCTGGTCGGCGCTGGTGACCTCCTGCGCCCATTTCACCACCGGCGATCCAATCGAGACAATGTCATCGTACAGGAGCGGGTCGCGCACGTAGTGCCGCGTGTCCTGCTGCCCGACGGTGACAACCAGCGGCGTTTTCATAATCCGCGAATTGATGAGATTCCCCATGCCGTGCCCAAGACCGCTGGCGGTATGCAAATTGATAAAACCGGTCTTGCCGGAGGCTTTCGCGTAGCCGTCGGCAATGGCGACCACGCTGCTCTCCTGGAGTGCCAGAATATAGTGAATATTTTCATGGCGAAGAAGGGCATCAATGAGCGGGAGTTCGGTGGTGCCGGGGTTGCCAAAAATATATTCCACACCTTCACTCTCCAGCACTTCAAGGAGAATGTCGGCACCCGATCGCATATTTAAATCTGATATGGACGTTAATGATTTAATCATAATGACACCTCATTCAGCGTTATTTAACTCATGCTAAAATTCTTCCTGCGTTGGACGGACAATTATTTCATTTACATCAACGTCGCCAGGCTGTTCGATAGCAAATAATACGGCTCTGGCAATCGACTCTGCCGGAATAGCCTGCTTATAAAATTCATGCAGGAACTGTTTGCTCGGGGCATCAGAGCTGCCAAACTGCAGCTCGCTTTCAACGGCGCCGGGGGAAATAAGGGTCGTCCGAACGGTTTTCCCCGCTTCCTGACGTAAGCCTTCACTCAGGGCGCGGACGGCGAATTTCGTGGCGCTGTACACCACGCCGCCGGGGGCAAGGACCTTGATACCCGCCACGGAGGCCACGTTAATAAAGTGTCCGCTCCCCTGGCGCTGGAATACCGGAAATGCCGCTGCGATACCGTACAGCACGCCTTTAATATTGGTATCGATCATCCGGTCCCACTCGTCGGTTTTCAACTCGCTGAGGGGGGCAATCGCCATAAAGCCCGCGTTGTTGATCAGCACGTCGACGCGCTGGTATGCGGCAACGGCAGCGTCAATCGCGCGCTGAACCTCCTCCTGTCGGGTCACGTTTGCCTTCACGGCAATCGCCTGGCCGCCCTGCTGAATAATGCGATCCACCAGGGCGTTAATTCTCTCCAGACGACGGGCAACCAGCACCAGAGAAAAAGGTTTATTTGCCAGATGAAGGGCAATGGCCTCACCAATACCGCTGCTGGCACCGGTGATAACAACAACTTTGTTTGCACTATTATTCATGATCTTATCTCACTGTTGTGTGATTCAAAAAAAATAAAATGCAGAGAAGGATTAAAGAATGATGACGAATTCTTTAACCCTTTTTAAAAATATATTGTATATATCGAATTAAATAGCATTCGATTTAAACTTAATGGAGTTGCAGGGAGAGTGTCAATAAAGTTTCAAATAATAAAATTCATTGCGGTGCTAATATTTAATTCTTATATGTAACAGTCAATATTATGTACAGGATTGAGTATTGAAAAATCTCTCTTTTCTTATCACGCGGGCGTAAATCCGGGGGAAGGCAGATTAAGATGCTCGCGGCCCTGCGAACAAGGCCGGAGGATTAAATCTTGCCGCTGTACAGCACGGGGCCGGTGGGTTGACCGGTGGGTGATCCCCCTTTAGGTTCAAGGCTTATGGCTATCATCGCGTCAGGGGTAAGGGTGTTGTTCCTGAGGGCAACATCAGTCGGTATATCACTTTGCAGCAGCCCAAGGGATATCGGAGCCTTCCCGGCAGGAATAAGCCAAAGCTGCAGGCTGTTTTGCGCCGCAATAGCGTTCGGTCTGAGCGGGGTGATGCTCAGATACTGGCGGCGGCTGTCCGCACTGACGATCCATTGCCCGTGCTGTTGGGCATCGTTGAGTACCATCAGCGGTGCGAGTTCCGGCGTGCGGGTGGAATACCAGGTCACGACGGTAACGGCGGCGAGGCCGGCAGCGACCATCCAGCCGAGATAGGGCCGGCTTTGGCGCAAAGGCTTTTTCGGTGGCAGATCGAGGGCGATCCTCTTCCACACCGTCTCGGGTGGGTGAACGGGCGCGAGATGACTGTCGAGCGTGCTGAACGTCTCCTGCCAGTACGCCACGCGGGCAGCCAGACCGGGCTCAGCGGCAAACCTCTTCTGGAACTGAAGCCGCGCCCCTCCGCGCAGAGTGCCGAGGGCATATTCCGCAGCCAGCATGTCATCGCGTTTTTCGCTGTCATTCATAGGCCCACGCACTCCCGAAGATGATCCATCGCGCGGCGGATCCAGCTTTTTACCGAGCCCACGGGCTGCTGGAGCCAGTCGGCAATGTCGCTGTGGGACATGCCCTGATAGTAGGCGAGCGTAATGCTCTGGCGCTGTTCCTGACTCAGATGATCCAGACAATGCCTGAGTCGTGCTGCCTGCGCGTCATCGTACCAGTTGTTTTGCTCATCGTTTTCGCTCAGCAGACTCTCTTCGGAATACGACTCCTCGCGGGCGGCAGCCCGGGTTTGCCCGCTGCGCAGCCAGTCAATACAGCGGTTGCGAACAATATGCGTAAGCCAGGTCATCGGAGAGCTCAGGGCGGCGTTATAGGTTTCGGCTTTACTCCAGACGGTGACAAAACAGTCGTGAAGGATCTCTTCTGCCCAGGCGCGATGGCGTAACATGCGCAGCGCGACGGCAAACAGATGCGGTGAAGTGAGTCGGTAAAGTTGTTCAAATGCGCGGCGATCGCCGTTTGCGACCGCCTGCATTAATTTCAACTGCTGTTCAGCCAACGCGTTATCCATGTTTTTCCCGGAAGGCAACGTCACACTTCCGAAGTATAGACAACTACTTAGGCATCAGGACGGTATCAATCACATCGATCACGCCATTTTTCTGATGGACGTCATAGGTGCTGATGTTCGCCACGTTACCTTTACCATCCTTGAGCTGAATATTGTGCGGGCCGTTACTCATGATCCACAGCGGTTGACCGTTAACGGTTTTCAGCTCCGCGTGGCCGCCGCCCTGTTTAATTTTCTGCTCCAGCGCTTTCATATCGTAATTACCCGCAACCACGTGGTAGGTCAGGATACTGGTGAGCAGCGCTTTATTTTCCGGCTTCACCAGATTGTCGACCGTACCCGCAGGCAATTTCGCAAATGCCGCATCGGTGGGCGCAAAAACGGTGAAGGGCCCTTTGCTCTGTAGCGTATCCACCAGCCCGGCCGCTTTGACCGCCGCCACTAGCGTGGTGTGATCTTTTGAGTTCACGGCGTTTTCAACAATGTTTTTGCTCGGGAACATTTCTGCTCCGCCCACCATCACGGAGCCTGACGTCATGGCCGCTGATGCGCCTGCACAGAAGAGTAAAGCGCTGGATACGAATGCAACACTGAGTAGCTTTTTCATCATTTATCCTCGGATTAAGGAGCAAAGGCGTTGCTCACATACTCACATACGAGGGCAGGGGGGAAACTGGATGCAGGCAAATGAAAATAAATTTTTGGCGGGGGAGTGAATTCCCTCTCCCCGGCGGGGAGAGGGGAAATGGCTTAGCGTCTTACCGGCGCCCCGTTCGCCACATAATACGCCGCCGTGCTCTTCGCCAGCGGCTCGCGCCCGCAGATTGCGTCGGCAATTTTCTCGCCAATCATAATAGTGGTGGCGTTCAGGTTGCCGGTGATGATCTGCGGCATGATCGACGCATCCACCACGCGCAGCCCTTCCAGCCCGTGAACGCGGCCTTCGCCGTCGACCACCGCCATCTCGTCGTAACCCATCTTGCAGGTGCCGCACGGGTGGAAGGCGGTTTCGGCGTGGTTGCGCACGAACTCGTCGAGCTGCTCGTCGGTCTGGCATTCGATACCCGGGCTGATTTCGCGACCGCGATATTTGTCCAGCGCGGGCTGGTGCATGATCTCACGGGTGATGCGGATAGCGTCGCGGAACTCCTGCCAGTCCTGCTCGTGGGACATATAGTTGAACAGGATCGCCGGATGCTGGTGCGGATCGCGGGACTTGATGCGCACGTGGCCGCGGCTCGGGGAGCGCATGGAGCCAACGTGGCACTGGAAGCCGTGCTCTTTAACCGCGTTCGAGCCGTTGTAGTTAATCGCTACCGGCAGGAAGTGGTACTGAATGTTGGGCCATTCAAACTCTTCGCGGCTGCGGATAAAACCGCCCGCTTCGAAGTGGTTGCTCGCGCCCACGCCGGTGCCGCCAAACAGCCACTCGGCGCCAATCTTCGGCTGGTTCCACCACTGCAGGGCAGGGTAGAGGGAGACCGGCTCTTTGCACTCGTACTGGAGGTACATCTCCAGGTGATCCTGCAGGTTTTCGCCCACGCCGGGCAGGTCGTGCACCAGCGGAATATCGAACTGCTTCAGCAGCTCCGCGCTGCCCACGCCGGAGCGCTGGAGGATCTGCGGGGAGGCAATCGCGCCTGCACACAGCAGCACCTCTTTATTCGCCGTCGCTCTGGACGGGATGGTGCTTTCGCCCTCCAGCCACTCGACGCCCACCGCGCGTTTGCCGTCAAAAATAATATGATCGGTCATGGCGTGAGTGCGGATGGTCAGGTTCGGGCGCTTTTTAGCCTGGTCCAGATAGCCGCGCGCGGTGCTGGCGCGTCGGCCCTGCGGCGTGACCGTACGGTCCATCGGGCCGAAGCCTTCCTGCTGGTAGCCGTTGAGATCGTCGGTGCGCGGATAGCCCGCCTGCACGCCCGCCTCCACCATCGCCTCAAACAGCGGGTTCACGCCCGGTTTCGAGGTGGTAACGCTCACCGGACCGTCGCCGCCGTGATAGTCGTTCGGCCCTACGTCGCGCGTCTCTGCCTTGCGGTAGTAGGGCAGGCAGTTGAGGTAGCTCCAGTGCTCAAGGCCAGATTCTTTGGCCCAGTTGTCGAGATCCATCGCGTTACCGCGGATGTAGCACATGCCGTTGATCAGCGACGAGCCGCCCAGCCCTTTGCCGCGTCCGCACTCCATGCGGCGGTTGTTCATGTAAGGCTCTGGCTCGGTTTCATACGCCCAGTTGTAGCGCTTGCCCTGCAGCGGAAACGCCAGCGCGGCGGGCATTTGGGTGCGGAAGTCAAAGCGGTAGTCCGGCCCGCCCGCCTCAAGCAGCAGGACGGTGGTGTTCGGATCTTCAGTCAGTCGCGTTGCCAGCACGTTGCCGGCAGAGCCGGCCCCGATAATGATGTAGTCAAATTGCAAATAAACCTCCCGGTTAAAATATGGACTGGAATTTACCCATCTCAACCTGGATGGACTTCACCTGGGTGTAGCTCTGCAGCGTCATCACGCCGTTCTCGCGGCCAATGCCGGAGTGTTTGTAGCCGCCGACCGGCATTTCTGCGGCGGATTCACCCCAGGTGTTGATCCAGCAGATGCCCGCTTCGAGCTGATGAATGGCGCCGTGCGCGCGGTTCAGATCGGCCGTGACGATGCCTGCTGCCAGACCGTACTCGGTGTCGTTGGCGCGGCGAATGGCTTCTTCATCGCTTTCATAGGTCAGGATGGACATCACCGGGCCGAAGATCTCTTCGCGCACGATGGTCATCTCGTCGGTGCAGTCGGTGAACACGGTCGGGGCAACCCAAGCGCCGTTGTCGAAGCTTTCGCCCTTCAGCACGTCGCCGCCGCACAGCACGCGCGCACCTTCCTCTTTGCCTTTGGCGATGTAGCGCAGCACGCTGTCGCGATGCGGGAAGCTGACCATCGGGCCGAAGTTGGTGCGTTCATCGAACAGATCGCCCGCGCGGATGCGGCCCACGCGCTCGACGATTTTCTGCTCGAACGCGGCCTTGAATTTCGCGGGCACGAACACGCGGGTGCCGTTGGTGCACACCTGGCCGGAGCTGAAGAAGTTCGCCATCATGGCGATGTCTGCCGCGAGATCCAGATCGGCGTCGTCGAAAATAATCAGCGGGGATTTACCGCCCAGCTCCATCGTCACCTCTTTCAGGGACGAGGCCGCCGAGTTGGCCATCACCTTTTTGCCGCTGGCAACGCCGCCGGTGAAGGAGACTTTCGCGATGCCCGGATGCTCGGTCAGGTACTGGCCGGTCTCCGCGCCCACGCCCGGCAGGACGTTAAACACGCCGTCCGGAACGCCCGCTTCGGTGTAGATTTCTGCGAGCTTCAGGGCGGTGAGCGGCGTCACTTCGCTCGGCTTGAAGATCATTGCGTTGCCCGCCGCCAGCGCCGGGGCGGATTTCCACAGGGCGATCTGGATCGGGTAGTTCCACGCGCCGATACCCGCCACCACGCCCAGCGGCTCGCGGCGGGTGTAGACGAACGAGGTCTCACGCAGCGGGATCTGGCTGCCTTCCAGCGCCGGGATCAGCCCCGCGTAGTACTCCAGCACGTCCGCGCCGGTGACGATATCGACGGTTGAGGTTTCGGAATAAGCTTTACCGGTATCGAGGGTTTCCAGCTTCGCCAGCTCATCGTTGCGCTCGCGCAGGATATCGACGGCGCGACGCAGAACGCGCGAGCGCTCCATGGCGGTCATCGCCGCCCAGATTTTTTGCCCGCGTTTTGCGCTTTCCACGGCGCGATCGACGTCTTCTCTCCCGGCGGCCTGTACGCTCGCCAGAACTTCACCGTTGGCCGGGTTGATGGTCTCGAAGGTGCGACCGCTGGTGGCGGAGGTATAACCACCATTGATATAAAGCTGCTGTTCTGCCATTCGGGACATAAATTCTCCTCGGTTATTCGGTCGGTAAATGCTGGCTGATGAAGTGGCTGGTGAGCGACTGCGCCAGGGTCTTATCCAGCGGCTTGCCGCTCAGCGCGGCGCGTAGCCACAGCCCGTCGATCAGCGCCGCCAGGCCGTAGCCCGCCTCTTCGGCCTGCTCGCGCGGCAGCTCACGGCGGAACTCGTACACCAGGTTTGACAACAAGCGACGGCTGCTCACCTGCTGCAGGCGGTAGAGCATCGGCTGGTGCATGCTGCTCGCCCAGAAGGCCAGCCAGGCCTTCATTGCCGCGCCGCTGGTCTGGGTTTCATCAAAATTGCCGCCGACAATTGCCTGCAGGCGCTGCTCCGCGCTGCCGTCCGGCAGGGCGCGTAAGCGGCTCAAAACCGCGTCGCGCAGCTGGCCGGTGATGTCGCGCATGGTCGCTTCCAGCAGACCGTTTTTGTCTTTGAAGTAGTGACTGATGATCCCCGTGGAAACGCCCGCCCGACGGGCGATCTGCGCGATCGTCGCGTCATGCATTCCCACTTCATTTATTGCTTCCAGCGTGGCGTCGATAAGCTGCCTGCGCCGGATCGGCTGCATCCCCACTTTGGGCATTTTTGCCACTCCATTCATCAGCGTTGGTAATACATTAAAGCGGTTTTTGATTGGACGTTCAATATAAAATGTGTCTTAATTGTTGCGGATTTGGATTTCAATAGTTACAAAAACAGTGGGGATACTGGATGACAGACCTTTCACAAGACAGAGAAAAAGACAAAATCAACCCGGTCGTTTTTTATACTTCCGCCGGGCTGATTTTGTTGTTTTCCCTGACGACCATCTTCTTTCGTGATTTTTCTGCCGAGTGGATTGGGCGCACCCTGAACTGGGTGTCGAAGACCTTCGGCTGGTACTACCTGCTGGCCGCGACGCTCTATATCGTGTTCGTGGTCTGCATTGCCTGCTCGCGCTTCGGCTCGGTGAAGCTCGGGCCTGAGCAGTCCAAGCCCGAGTTCAGCCTGCTGAGCTGGGCCGCGATGCTGTTTGCCGCGGGCATCGGCATCGATCTGATGTTCTTCTCCGTGGCGGAACCGGTTACGCAGTATATGCAGCCGCCGGAAGGGGCAGGGCAGACGATGGAGGCCGCGCGCCAGGCGATGGTCTGGACGCTGTTCCACTACGGCCTGACGGGCTGGTCGATGTACGCCCTGATGGGCATGGCGCTCGGATACTTTAGCTATCGTTATAATTTACCTCTCACCATCCGCTCCGCGCTGTACCCGATCTTCGGTAAAAAGATTAACGGCCCGATTGGCCACAGCGTCGACATTGCGGCGGTGATCGGCACCATCTTTGGTATCGCGACGACGCTCGGGATCGGCGTGGTGCAGCTCAACTACGGGCTGAGCGTGCTGTTTGATATCCCGGATTCGATGGCGGCCAAAGCGGCGCTGATTGCGCTCTCCGTCATTATCGCCACCATCTCGGTGACGTCGGGCGTCGATAAAGGCATCCGCGTGCTCTCCGAGCTGAACGTGGCGCTGGCGCTGGGCCTGATCCTGTTCGTGCTGTTTATGGGCGATACCTCGTTCCTGCTCAATGCCTTAGTGCTCAACGTGGGCGACTACGTAAACCGCTTTATGGGCATGACGCTGAACAGCTTCGCCTTCGACCGCCCGGTAGAGTGGATGAACAACTGGACGCTGTTCTTCTGGGCGTGGTGGGTGGCGTGGTCGCCGTTTGTCGGCCTGTTCCTGGCGCGTATTTCGCGTGGCCGCACCATCCGCCAGTTCGTGATGGGCACGCTGATTATCCCGTTCACCTTTACCCTGCTGTGGCTGTCGATTTTCGGCAACAGCGCGCTGCACGAGATCATCCACGGCAATGCAACCTTCGCGCAGGAAGCGATGGCGCACCCGGAGCGCGGCTTCTACAGCCTGCTGGCGCAGTACCCGGCGTTTACCTTTAGCGCCTCCGTGGCGACCATCACCGGCCTGCTGTTTTACGTCACCTCGGCGGATTCCGGCGCGCTGGTGCTGGGCAACTTCACCTCGAAGCTCAAAGACATCAACAGCGACGCGCCGAACTGGCTGCGCATCTTCTGGTCCATCGCCATCGGCCTGCTGACGCTCGGCATGCTGATGACCAACGGCATTTCGGCGCTGCAGAACACCACGGTGATCATGGGCCTGCCGTTCAGCTTCGTCATCTTCTTCGTGATGGCCGGGCTGTATAAATCCCTCAAGGTGGAAGACTACCGCCGCGTCAGCGCCAGCCGCGACACTGCGCCGCGTCCGATGGGCGCGCAGGACAGGCTGAGCTGGAAGAAACGCCTTTCGCGCCTGATGAACTACCCGGGCACGCGCTACACCAAACAGATGATGGAGACGGTCTGCTTCCCGGCGATGGAAGAGGTCGCGCAGGAGCTGAAGCTGCGTGGGGCCTACGTGGAGCTGAAAAACCTGCCGCCGGAGGAGGGAGAGACCCTGGGGCACCTGGATCTGCTGGTGCACATGGGCGACGAGCAGAACTTTGTTTATCAGATCTGGCCGCAGCAGTATTCAGTACCCGGGTTTACCTACCGGGCGCGCAGCGGGAAATCGACCTACTACCGGCTTGAGACCTTCCTGCTGGAAGGGAGCCAGGGGAATGATTTGATGGACTACAGCAAGGAGCAGGTGATTACGGACATTCTGGACCAGTATGAACGGCACCTGAACTTTATCCATCTGCACAGGGAAGCGCCGGGGAATAGCGTGATGTTCCCGGATGTTTGAGATTTGAGCTGAATAATCTATAAACGCATCGCCGTCGCCCTCAAGCCGGGTGGCGGCGATGCCTTACCCGGCCTACAAAATCGGTTTACCGTAGGCCTGATAAGCGCAGCGCCATCAGGCTTTTAGCAGCGTCCACACGTTCCCATCATTATGCTGCCAGACGAGGGTGAAGCGTTTACCTTCAGGATAGTCTCCAGCAGGGTGCGAAAGCGCCAGCGTGATTGTTTTTTCCGATAACTCAGTGACTCTCGCCCACTCAAACCCCATGTAAGTATTTACCTTCGGGAAGAGGGCTTTAAACAAACTCTCTTTGGCGCTAAAAGCCAGCGTCAACGCCAGCGCAAAGGAGGAGCCCGAGTGCGTCAGGCGCATCGCTTCCTGCGCATCAACGATGCCGTCCTGGATTTCGCGGGCTTCGTGGTCTGGAAGAATGGCTTCGCAATCAATACCTACGAGCGCATCTGGATGAGGGACGACAACCGCCATCGCCTGCGTGCCGCTGTGGGTAATGCTCCCCGAAACCCCTTTCGGCCAGAGCGGTTCGCCGCTGGGGCCGATGCCGGGGATCGCGCGTTCATGTATCGCACCGAGCGCATGCGCGGCGGCGATGCGGCCTGCCAGATGCTCGGCTTTGCGTTTGCTTCCGGCGTTTGAAAGCTCTGCGTGGTGGGGGAGCCAGAGGAGATCGGCATCGGTGAAGGTGGTGGGGGCGAAGGTGACGTGGTGGACGGTGTGGCCGGCAAGAATGAACGTGGTGTGGGTTGTGTGCATGTTTTTCCCTTCAGAATTGTGCGGCCTGATGCCCTCACCCCGGCCCTCTCCCATGGGGAGAGGGGGGAGTTACTGCCTGAATCAGAATCGCGTATTCACGCTCATGTACCAGGTACGGCCTGGCTCATTATACGTATACGCTCCCGCACCGTACATATACGCACCGGTGGTGGCATTACCGGTGGTCTGGGCATTACCCGCGCGCCACTGGCGCTTGTCAAAGACGTTATCCACGCCGCCGGTCAGACTAACGTTTTTGGTCATATCCCAGGTCGCGCTCAGGCCAACGATGCTGTACGGGCTGACTTCGTCTTTCTCAGATCCGGTCACCGGCTGACCTTTGTAGTTGTACTTCTTCGGCTGCTGCTTGCCGTACCAGGTAAAGGTCGACTGGAGCGACACGTCCTGATGAACCTGCCAGCTCAGGGTCGAGTTCAGCGTGTACTCCGGAATAATCGACAGACGATCGCCGGTCTCCTTGTTCTTGCTCTGCAGCATGTATGTAATATTGTTGGTCCAGTTAATGGTGTCGCTGACCGGTACGTTCAGGGAGCCTTCCAGCCCTTCGACCACCGCCTTCGGTACGTTTTCCCACTGGTAGATATCCGTCTGCACTTTACCGGAAGAGGTGTGACCAATCGGCGCGTAGCCCGCTTCAATCTTGTCGCGATAGTCGTTGCGGAACCAGGTCACGCCCGCCAGCCAGCCGTCGCGTTTCCATTCCAGACCAATCTCTTTGTTGATGCTGGTTTCGGCTTTCAGATCGTCGTTGCCCATCATGTAGCAGCCCACGCCGTCGGAGCTGGCGTAGCAGCCCTGGCCTTTGCTGTAGAGCAGGTAGTTCGGGTTGGTCTGGTACAGGCTCGGCGCCTTATAGGCGCGGGCGATCCCCATCTTCAGCGTGAAGTCATCCCCCAGACCCTGCGACAGGTTAAGTGACGGGCTCCAGTTGTTGCCGACGATGGTGTGGTGGTCGAAGCGCAGGGCAGGGGTCAGCATGGTGCTGTCGGTCAGCTCCATGTTGTTTTCGGCGAACAGAGAGAAAATCTCTGCCGACGTGTACGGGCTGCGGTCATTGCTCATGCCCGGAATGGTGCCGCCCTGCTGGGTTTGGGTGAAGGAGGTTGAGTCCTTCATGCGCTGCTGGTTCCACTCGGTGCCGAGCGTCAGGTTCTGGTTAACGAGGAAATCAATCGGCAGGTTGATTTCGCTGTGCAGCATCACGTCGGCCAGATCGGTGTCGGTGAATTTATTGCTGTTGAATAACCCTTCCGTCCCGCCCGCCAGACCTTCGCCCAGGCGGGAGTTGCGGGTGTGCTCGTACTGCGCCCAGCTGCTGGTGGTGATGCCGTTATCCCAGCCGCCGTTCCAGGTCACCGCGAAGTTCTGGCGGTAGATACGGTTAGTCTCTTTGCCGTAGTTCTTCTTCACCAGCGCGCTGTCGTTGTTGGTGTTCTGCGTGTCGCCCGCGTAGAGGTTGTTCTGGCGACTGTAGCCCGCTTCGAACTCCAGGGACTGCATGGGCGCGAAGTCCCAGCGCACCACGCCGTTGATGTCTTTGTTTTCCACGCCCTCGCGGCCTGCCGGCAGGGTGTTGGCGTAGGCACCGGTACGATCGGACTGGTGGCCCTGGTTGATATCCCACGCGTCGGCCTGGGTTTTGTCCAGGTTACCGAACATGCGGAAGCTGAAGTCGCCGCCCAGCGGGCCGCTCAGGCTGAAGTTGGTGCGTTTGGTGGAACCTTCGTCCTTGTGCTCTGGCGCGTTCAGGTAGGTGTTCCAGGAGCCGTGCCACTGGTCGTCGAATTTTTTGGTGATGATGTTCACTACGCCGCCTGCCGCGCCGTTGCCGTAGCGCGCGGCGGCAGGACCGCGGATCACTTCGATGCGCTCGATCATCTCCGGCGGCACCCAGCCGGTATCGCCGCGGGTGTCACGCTCGCCGCGCCAGCCCAGACGAATAGAGTTGCGGCTGGTGACCGGCTTGCCGTCGATCAGGATCAGGGTGTTTTCCGGCCCCATGCCGCGAATGTCAATCTGACGGTTGTTTCCACGCTGGCCGCTGGTGGAGTTCCCGGTGAGGTTAACGCCCGGCATGGTGCGGATGATTTCCGCCACGTCGCGCGCGGGCGGGTTTTTGCGGATCTCGTCGGCGGTGATGGTCGACACGCCCGGCGCCTGTAAATTCTGCTCGGCGGCGGTGATCACCATGGTGTCTTCGTGCTGCGCAGAGGCGGTGTTGTCGTCTGCCACGGCGGGCAGCGCGACACCATAAATCCCTAAATTGACCAGCAAGGCCAGAGAGTGAATCTTCTTATTCATTGTACGTCCCGCTTTTATGGTTATTTAATGAGCGCGCTTCCCACAGCGCGGGCATTACGCTATTGCAAATGCAAATAGTTATCAATAATATTATCAATAAAATTTGCTCTGAAACAAAAAAGACTGTGAAACATGGGGTTATAAGGGTGACGGCGTTAACAACGGGAAGTGAAGCCTGGTGGCAGTCGAAAAACGGGCCAGAATGGGAACGTCTGAAGGCGAATTATCGCGTCACCTTCTGGTGGCGTGACCCGGCAGGAACGCAGAAAACGTCAACGGTTAAACGCGTCTGGCTCTACATCACCGGCGTGACCGATCATCATCAAAATGCCCGCCCGCAATCTCTTGAGCGTATCCCGGATACCGACGTCTGGCAGTGGCAGGGCGAGTTCAGCCCCGAATGGCGCGGCAGCTACTGTTTTATCCCCTCCGATAACGAAAATGATTTTGCCAGCGAAGTATTTGAAGGCGAATTGCCGGACCGCATGGCGCTGCGCGAAGGCTGGCGCAAGCTGCTGCCGCACGCGGTGTCCGACCCGCTGAATCCTCAGAGCTGGCGCGGCGGGCGCGGTCATGCCGTTTCGGCGCTGGAGATGCCGGACGCGCCCGTTCAGCCCGGCTGGGACCGTCCCGATACGCCGTATCAGCCGCCGGTCTGCATTGAGTGGAACAGCGAGCGTCTCAACAACCGTCGCCGCGTGTGGATTTTTACCACCGGGGACGACGGCCCCGAGCGCCCGCTGGCGGTGCTGCTCGACGGGCAGTTCTGGGCCGAAAGCATGCCCGTCTGGCCTGCGCTGGCGTCGCTCACCACCGGGCGCCAACTGCCCCCTGCGGTCTACGTATTAATTGACGCGATCGACATGGAACACCGCAACCGCGAATTGCCCTGTAACCCCGATTTCTGGCTGGCGATACAGGAAGAACTTCTCCCTCTTGTAAAACATCTCGCGCCCTTCAGCGACCGCGCCGACCGTACCGTGGTCGCGGGCCAGAGCTTTGGCGGACTCTCTTCGCTTTATGCTGGCCTCAACTGGCCGCAGCGGTTTGGCTGCGTGCTGAGCCAGTCCGGCTCGTACTGGTGGCCGCACCGCGGCGGGCAGCAGGAAGGGCGCCTCATCGAACAGCTCAGAATCGGTGAGCTGGCCGCGAGCGGGCTGCGCATCGTCCTCGAAGCCGGGCGCAACGAGCCGCTGATTTTCAATGCCAATCAGGCGATTTATGCCGAACTACCCGCGCAGCAGGTTACCTGGCGTCAGGTTGACGGCGGACACGATGCGCTTTGCTGGCGCGGTGGGCTGACGCAGGGGCTGATGACCCTCTGGCAGCCGCTCATTCAATAACGGAGTCTGTATGGAATTCAGCAATCCTTTCGATAATCCGCAGGGACAGTTCGCCATTTTGCAAAACGACCGGGGGCAGTACAGCCTGTGGCCGGAGCAGTGCGAACTGCCGGCGGGGTGGCGCGTGGTGTGTGAGGCCCAGCCTCAGGAGTCGTGCCAGCAGTGGCTGGCCGGGCACTGGCGCACGCTTGAACCGTCCCATTTTGCGGAGGGGAGCGCATGAAACGTCTTCCTCTCGTCGCCGCCCAGCCGGGTATCTGGATGGCGGAACAGCTGTCCTCCCTGCCAAACGCCTGGAGCGTGGCGCACTACACCGAACTGAAAGGCGATATCGACGCGTCATTGCTGGCAAAAGCCATCGCTGAGGGCATGATGCAGGCCGATACCCTGCGGATGCGTTTTGCCGAGGATAACGGCGAGGTGTGGCAGTGGGTGGATGACACCCTCATTCTGCCGGAGCCGTCCATCGTTCGCGTTGACGACCACGCCGCCGCCGTGGCGCTGATGGAGGCCGATCTTCGCCAAAACCTGCGCGTCGACAGCGGGCAGCCGCTGGTGTTTCATCAACTGATTCAGGTGGGTGAAAGCCACTGGTACTGGTATCAGCGCTATCACCATCTGGTGGTGGATGGCTTCAGCTTCCCGGCCATTACCCGCCAGATCGCCGCGATTTACGCCGCGTGGAAAAAGGGTGAACCGATGCCCGCATCCCCGTTTACGCCGTTTGCCGAGGTGGTGGACGAGTATCAGCGCTATCGCGACAGCGAGGCGTACGAACGCGACGGTGCCTTCTGGGCGGAGCAGCGCAGGCAACTTCCTTCTCCGGTCTCGCTCTCTTCCGCGCCGCTGCCGGGACGCGCCGCCACAACCGATATCCTGCGCCTGAAAGTCACCGCCGACGGTCGCGCCTTTAGCCAGCTTGCGCAGGCGGCAGGACAGGCGCAGCGTACCGATCTGGCCCTTGCGCTGGTGGCGCTGTGGCTGGGCCGCCTGACCGGAAGGCTGGACTACGCCGCCGGGTTTATCTTTATGCGCCGCATGGGCTCCGCCGCGCTGACCGCGACCGGGCCGGTGCTTAACGTTCTGCCGCTGGCGGTGAATATCAACCCGCAGGAGAGCCTGCCGGCGCTGGCGCTGCGCCTGGCCAACCAGCTGAAAAAAATGCGCCGCCACCAGCGCTACGACGCCGAGCAGATCGTGCGCGACAGCGGGCGTGCCGCAGGCGACGAAGCCCTGTTTGGCCCGGTGCTGAACGTGAAGGTGTTCGATTATCAGCTGGATATTGACGGCGTGGAGGCCATCACCCACACGCTCGCAACCGGCCCGGTGAACGACCTTGAGCTGGCGCTGTTCCCGGACGAGCAGGGCGGCATGAGCATTGAGATCCTCGCCAGTAAGCAGCGCTACGACGAGGCGACGCTTTCCCGTCACGTCGCGCGCCTGAACGCGATGCTGATGCAGTTTGCGGCCAACCCGGACCTGCGCTGTGGCGAAGTGGAAACCGTTTCAGAGCAGGAATATCAGCAGATGGCGCGCATCAACGATACCGGGCTGGCGCTGCCGTCCACCACGCTGGCGGATCTGGTAGCAGAGCAGGCGAGTAAAACGCCGGACGCCCCCGCGCTGGCGGACGCGCATATTGAGCTCAGCTATCGTCAGATGCGCGAGCAGGTGGTCGCGCTGGCAAACCTGCTGCGCCAGCGCGGCGTGAAGCCGGGCGACAGCGTGGCGGTGGCCCTGCCGCGCTCGGTGTTCCTGACGCTGGCGCTGCACGGCATCGTCGAGGCCGGTGCCGCCTGGCTGCCGCTCGACACCGGCTACCCGGACGATCGTCTGCGGATGATGCTCGAAGACGCGAAGCCGTCCCTGCTCATTACCACCGACGAGCAGCTTCCGCGCTTTAGCGATCTGCCGATTAGTGCATTTAGTTACAACACCCTTTTACCGGCTACGGGTGCTGAACCGCTGCGGCTGGCGACGCCGGAGCAGACGGCGTACATCATCTTTACCTCCGGTTCGACGGGCCGCCCGAAAGGCGTGATGGTCGGCCATACCGCCATCGTTAACCGCCTGAAGTGGATGCAGGGTCATTACCCGCTGGACGCGACGGACGTGGTAGCGCAGAAAACGCCGTGCAGCTTTGACGTGTCGGTGTGGGAGTTCTGGTGGCCGTTTATCGCCGGGGCGAAGCTGGTGATGGCCGAGCCGGACGCGCACCGCGACCCGCAGGCGATGCAGAGCTTCTTCGCGCAGTACGGCGTGACTACTACCCACTTCGTGCCGTCGATGCTGGCGGCGTTTGTCGCCTCGCTGACGCCGGAAAACGTCGACTGCTGCAGAACGCTTAAGCAGGTGTTCTGCAGCGGCGAAGCGCTGCCGACCGAGCTGTGTCGCGAGTGGGAGCAGCTCACCCATGCGCCGCTGCACAACCTCTATGGCCCAACCGAAGCGGCGGTGGACGTGAGCTGGTATCCGGCGTTTGGGCCCGAGCTGGCGGCGGTGGAAGGAAACAGCGTGCCGATCGGCTTCCCGGTTTGGAATACGGGGCTGCGCATTCTGGACGCGATGATGCGCCCGGTGCCGTTCGGCGTGGCGGGCGATCTGTATCTCACCGGCATTCAGCTGGCGCAGGGGTATCTGGGCCGTCCGGACCTCACCGCTAGCCGCTTTATTGCCGACCCGTTTGCCCCCGGCGAGCGGATGTACCGCACCGGCGACGTTGCCCGCTGGCTGGACAACGGCGCGGTGGAATATCTCGGCCGCAGCGATGATCAGTTAAAAATCCGCGGACAGCGCATCGAGCTGGGCGAAATCGACCGGGCGATGCTGTCGCTGCCGGACGTGGCTCAGGCCGTGGCCCACGCCTGCGTGTTCAACCAGGCGGCTGCCACCGGCGGCGATGCCCGCCAGCTGGTGGGATACGTCGTCTCCGAATCCGGCTTACCGCTGGACCGCGACGCGCTGCTGGCGTCGCTCAAAGCCCAGCTGCCGCCGCACATGGTGCCGGTGGTGCTGCTGCAAATCAGCGCGCTGCCGCTCAGCGCGAACGGGAAGCTGGATCGCAAGGCGCTGCCGCTGCCGTTGCTGACGAGTAAAACCTCTGGCCGCGCGCCGGAAAGCGAAACTGAAATTGCCGTCGCGCAGGCATTTTCCGCGCTGCTGGGCTGCGAGGTGAACGATATCGAAGCCGACTTCTTTGCCCTCGGCGGACACTCACTGCTGGCGATGCGCCTGGCGGCGCAGCTTAGCCGCGCGTTCGAGCGCAAGGTTACGCCGGGGCAGATTATGGTCGCCTCCACGGTGAGCAAGCTCAGCGCGCTGCTGGACTCGCAGATGAGCGACGAGCAGGCGCAGCGTCTGGGGTATGAAAACCTTCTGCCGCTGCGCGAAAGCGACGGGCCGACGCTGTTCTGCTTCCATCCGGCGTCCGGCTTTGCCTGGCAGTTTAGCGTCCTGGCGCGCTACCTCAGCCCGCGCTGGTCCATTACCGGCATTCAGTCGCCGCGTCCGGACGGTCCAATGCAGCAGCGTGCGGATCTGGATGGAGTCATTGAGCATCACCTGGCTACGCTGCGTAAGCAGCAGCCGAAGGGGCCGTATTACCTGTTCGGCTATTCCCTCGGCGGCACGCTGGCGCAGGGTATTGCCTCCCGTCTGCGCGAGCAGGGAGAAGCGGTGGCCTTCCTCGGCCTGCTGGACACCTGGCCGCCGGAAACCCAGAACTGGTCGGAGAAAGAGGCCAACGGCCTTGACCCGGAAGTGCTGGCGGAGATCGAGCACGAGCGTCAGGCGTTTATTGCTGCCCAGCAGGGACAGGGCTCCAGCGAGCTGTTTAACGCTATAGAGGGCAACTACGCCGACGCGGTGCGGCTGCTCACCACGGCGCGCAGCGCACGCTTTGACGGCAAAGCGACGCTGTTTGTTGCCGAGCGCACGCGAACGATGGATCCGCAGGTCGCCTGGGCGCCTTGGGTGGCGGAGCTTGAGGTGTACAGCCAGGACTGCGCCCACGTGGATATCATTTCACCGCAGGCGTTTGAAAAGATAGGGCCGGTGTTGAGGGAGATATTGGGATAACGTCAAAAGCGCCTCCCAAAGGGCGAGGGGATGGTTTGCTCCCTCTCCCTGTGGGAGAGGGCCGGGGTGAGAGCATCAGACCGCACGCTTGCCCAGCGGCACCACCAGCGGCGTACCCGCCACCGGATCGTCAATAATCATGCAGCGCATGCCGTAGATCCGCTCGATCAGATCCGGCGTCACAATCTCTTTCGGCGCGCCCTGCGCCACAATCTCACCGTCGCGAAGCGCAATCAGATGCGTGGCGTAGCGGCAAGCCTGGTTTAAATCGTGCAGCACCGCCGCCAGGGTATAGCCCTGCGTGCGGTTCAGCTCGCTCAGCAGCTCCAGCAGGTCAATCTGATGGCTGATGTCGAGCCAGGTCGTCGGCTCGTCCAGCAGCATAATCGACGTTTCCTGCGCCAGCACCATCGCGATCCACGCCCGCTGGCGCTGCCCGCCGGAGAGGGTGTCTACGCTCTGCTGGGCGAGATCGGTGATGCCCGTCGCCTGCATCGCGCGGTTCACCGCCTCGTCATCCTCTTTGCGCCAGCGGGTAAACAGCGGCTGGTGCGGATAGCGTCCGCGCGAGACCAGCTCCTGCACCGTGATGTCCCCCGGTGTGGTGGCGTTTTGCGCCAGCAGACCGATGCGCCGCGCTACCTCTTTGCTGGCGAAGCGCTGGATCTGCTCCCCGTCGAGGAACACGCTGCCCTCAGCCGGGGTCATCAGGCGGCTCAGCGTGCGCAGCAGGGTCGATTTTCCGCAGCCGTTCGGGCCGATAATGGCCGTGAAGTGGCCGTCCGGAATGGCAACGGATAAGTCACGGGCAATGATTTTTTTGCCGTAGCCGAGGGTGAGGTTTTCGCCGCGCAAGCGGGTGGTTGTGTCTGTCATTTCTTGCGTGACTCCTGAACGAGCAAGACGATGAGGTAAATCCCGCCGAGGCTGACGGTTACCACGCCCACCGGCAGTTGATAAGGCATAAACAGCCGCTGGGCGCAGAGATCGGCGGCCAGTAGCAGCAGCGCGCCGCACAGCGCCGCCTGGGTTAATCCCCAGCGCGCCGTGCCGCTAAGACGGCGGGCGATGTGCGGTGCCACGAGGGCGATAAACGAGATTGGCCCGGCAATCGCGGTGGAGGCGGCGGTCAGCAGTACGGCGACCAGCATCAGCATCAGGCGTGAGCGCTCGACGCTCACGCCCAGCGCGCAGGCGCTGTCGTCGCCCATTTCCAGCAGACGCATGCGCCGCACCAGCAGCAGAGCGCCGATAAACATCAGCAAAATCAGCGGCGCGGCGGGCCAAATTTTGCCCCAAGTCAGGCCGTTGAGCGAACCGGCGTACCACAGCCCGGCGGAGAGCGCGGTTTCCAGCGAGGCCTGCAGTAAAAGCCAGGTGTTAAAGGCCATCAGCATGGCGCGGATGCCGATCCCGATGATGATCAGGCGGAAGGTGTCGATACCGTTGCGCCAGGCCAGCGCCCAGATCAGTAAGGAAGTCAGAATGCCGCCCGCCATCGCCGTAAAGGTAATGGCCGTCAGGTGCTGACCAAACAGCACCATCGCCACCAGCACGCCGCTCCAGGCCCCGGTGTTGAGGCCCATCACGTCCGGGCTGCCAAGCGGGTTGCGCATCAGCGACTGGAATATCGCGCCGCTCACGCCGAGCGCCGCGCCGACCAGAATTGCCATCGCCACGCGCGGAAGACGCCACTCCGTCACCACCATGGTGACGTTGCGCGGCGCGCTGCCGAGCAGGGCGTTTAAGACCTGAGTAAAGTCGAGCGTCACCGCGCCGCTGCGCAGGCTCCAGACCGCCAGCAGCAGAATGACGATAGTCAGCAGGCATACGCTGGTGAGTAAACGACGGGACGGGGCCATCATGCGCCACCTCCGCGTTTACGACGAACCAGGAAAATCAGCACCGGCGCGCCGATAAAGGCGCTGACCACCGAGACGCGCAGCTCGCCGGGCACCAGCAGGCGGCCCAGCACGTCGGCAAACAGCAGCAGGGCAGGGGTCGCCAGCAGCGTCACCGGCAGCGACCAGCGGTGATCCGCCCCCACCAGCCAGCGCGCCATGTGCGGCATCATCAGGCCGATAAAGGCGATCGGGCCGACCACGGCGGTCGCGCTGCCGCACAGCACGGTGATGGCGAGCAGACCAATCAGCTGCGTGCGCGCCACGCGGTTGCCGAGGGCAGTAGCGGTGTCGCTGCCGAGGCTCAGGCTGTTGAGCGACCGGCTTAAAAACAGCACCACGGCGGCAGCGATTATGACCGGGATCGCCACTACTTTTAGGGTTTCAAGGGTGCGGATATCCAGCGAACCGGCCTGCCAGAAGCGCAGCTGGTCGTAGACGTCCGGGTTGAGCAGGGCGATGCCGTTGGACAAGCCCTCCAGCACCGCCGCGAGCGCCACGCCCGCAAGCGTCAGGCGGACCGGACTCAGCTGCCCGCCGCCCTGGCTGCCGGTAAAGGCGACCACCAGCGAGGCGGCCAGCGCGCCGCAGAAGGCCATCACCAGCTGTTCAGAGGGTGACGCCAACCCGAACAGCGCCGCGCCGAGCACGATGGCAAAGCTGGCGCCGGAGTTAACGCCAAGGATGCCGGGGTCCGCCAGCGGGTTACGGGTAAGGGTTTGCATCAGGGCACCGGCAAGGCCGAGTGCGCCACCGGCCAGCAGTCCGGCAAGCGTGCGGGGCAGTCGGGCGTCGAGCACGATGACGCAGTCGGCGCTCTGGCAGGTGCCGGAGAGCGCATCAACGATAACGGACGCGGGCAGCGGCTTCGCGCCGACCAGCAGGCTGAGTGCAGCCGCAAGGCTCAGGAGCAGCAGTAAAACGGGCACGGCAATGACGCGCACCGCAGAAGAGGAAAACGACATAGCAACATCCATGATTTGATAATGATAGTGATTATCGTTATCTATCTTATTTGGCTATGTTAGCATGTGCGCCCATGGAAAGGGTAGAAATAGACTCAAGGCTTTGTCATGAATCAAAAATCCTGGCTGCTCAACCTCAGCCTGCTGAAAACGCACCCGGCGTATCGCGCCGTTTTTATCGCTCGCTTTATCTCCATTTTGTCCCTCGGGCTGCTCGGCGTCGCCGTGCCGGTACAGATCCAGACCCTGACGCAATCCAGCTGGCTGGTGGGGTTATCCGTCACCTTAACCGGCGGGGCGATGTTCATCGGCCTGATGGTCGGCGGCGTGCTGGCGGACCGCTACGAGCGTAAGAAGCTGATCCTGCTGGCGCGCGGCACCTGCGGCGTGGGCTTTATCGGGCTGTGTCTGAACGCGATGCTGCCGGAGCCGTCGCTGATTGCGATTTACGCGCTGGGGCTGTGGGACGGTTTCTTCGCCTCGCTGGGCGTGACGGCGCTTCTTGCGGCAACGCCCGCGCTGGTCGGGCGCGAGAACCTGATGCAGGCGGGGGCGATTACCATGCTCACCGTGCGTCTGGGCTCGGTGATTTCGCCGATGGTGGGCGGCCTGCTGCTGGCGACCGGCAACGTGGCGTGGAACTACGGGCTGGCGGCGGCGGGAACCTTCATCACCACGCTGACGCTGCTGCGCCTGCCGCTGCTGCCGCCTCCGCCGCAGCCGCGCGAGCATCCGCTAAAATCGCTGATGGCCGCGATTCGTTTCCTGTTCAGCAACCCGCTGATTGGCGGCATTGCGCTGCTCGGCGGCCTGCTGACGATGGCGAGCGCCGTGCGCGTGCTCTACCCGGCATTAGCGGGAGAGTGGCAGATGAGCGCCTCAGAGATTGGCATTCTCTACGCCGCCATTCCGCTCGGCGCGGCGTGCGGGGCGCTGACCAGCGGCAACCTGGCGCAGGGCGCGCGTCCGGGGCTGATTATGCTGCTTGCCTCGCTGGCCTCGTTTATCGCCATCGGCTTCTTCAGCCTGATGCCGGTGTGGGCGCTGGGCGTGTTGTGCCTGGTGATTTTCGGCTGGCTGAGCGCCATCAGCTCGCTTTTGCAGTACACCCTGATCCAGACCCAGACGCCGGAAGGGATGCTCGGGCGCATTAACGGCCTGTGGACGGCGCAGAACGTCACGGGGGATGCGATTGGCGCGGCGATCCTCGGCGGGCTGGGGGCGATGATGACCCCGGTGGCATCCGCGAGCAGCTGCGGGTTTGCATTAGCGATGGTTGGCGTGATTTTGTTAGTGGCGCTGGTTGAGTTGCGGCGGTTCAGGCAGGAGGTTGTGTTGAACGACGGGGCGGCCTGATGCCCTCACCCCGGCCCTCTCCCACAGGGAGAGGGCGGGGAAATGCCTACTTAAACAATGCATTCAATCTGTCTAACACCAACATCGCGCTGTAATAATCCAGGCGGAACGTCTCCGTTCCCAATGCCCAGACCCGTTTGTTTTTCACCGACGGCAAATGCGCCAGCAGCGGGTTGGCGTAAATCGCATCCACGTCTTTCTGGTCGCCGGCAAACACAAACAGCCCTTCGCCGTTCAGCCCCGTCGCCAGGTTTTCCCCTCCCAACTGAATGATGTCGTGGCGTTTGCCCTGGCTTTTTGAGGTGTGCAGTCCGGCGGGCAGTTCCGCCAGCGTAAAGCCCAGCTGGTGCAGCAGCTTGCCCTGCGCCGATTCCGCGGTCCACAGGTTGGCGCTGTGCGCAGCGGCGGTGTAGACGATGGCGTTCACCGGCTGCGGCGGCAGCTTCATCTGTTGTTTCACCTGCGCGAGCTGTTTATCAAAGGCGGCAATGCGCTCTGCGGCCTGTTTTTCCTGCCCGGTAAGGGTGCCCAGCTGGGTCAGCAGTTCCTGCCAGCTCTTGTCGTCGTAGTTGATGATAAGCGTTGGGGCGATGGCGGAGAGCTGATCGTACAGCGCCAGCGCGGAATCCCCGCCGGTAGCGCCGATCAAAATCAGATCCGGCATTTGCGCGGCGACCGCTTCGGCGCTCGGTTCGCCGATGTACAGCCGCGCAACCTTGCGCTGTTTCGCAATATCACCCCACTGGCGCAAAAAGCCCTGCGCATCCGCCACGCGGTTGTTCGGCGTGGTCGCGCCGCTGGCAACGACCGGTGCGTCAATCGCCAGCAGGGAGCCGGTTAAGGTCACGCTGGTGGAGACAATGCGCGTCGGTTTGCTCTCAAGCGTGTGAACGCCTCGGCTGTCGGTCACCTGACGCGGCCAGTCGGCGGCAGCGGCTGAGGCAAGTCCTAAAACAAAAAGTCCAGATAAAAGCAGGGTATTACGGAATAGAGCAGGGAATTTCACAGCGCGACATCCTGTTTTTGTTGAAGATAATGCTTCTCATTTTCATGGTTGCCGTGAAGGGATGCAAGCTTTTGTCGCATAAGTTATTTGTCCGACGGTTGACAGCGAAGCGATGTGGGATTAGGTTAGCCGACGAAAATATAAATGATAATCATTATTGCTTCTTTTATCATTTTAAGGAGGATGATATGGACACGTCCCTGGCTGAGGAAGTTCAGCACACCGCGACCACGCTGCAATCAGACAGCTTTTTCTTTATGTCGCCTTACCGCAGTTTTACTACCTCAGGCTGTTTTGCCCGCTTCAGTGAACCCGCCGTTGGCGGCGACGATCCGGCCGGGCAATTCCAGCAAAAATTAGCCCAGGCCTTCCGGAATGCGAAAGCTAACGGTATCGCTCATCCGGTGATGGTGGGGGCTATTCCATTCGATACCCGCAAGCCATCTTCTCTGTTTATTCCTCAGCGCTGGCAGACCTTTTCCCGTCCGGCACGTCAGCAGTCAGCACGCTATTTTTCCGGCTCGCAGGCGCTGAAGGTGGAACAACGCACTGAGATCCCTCCGCAGCCCGTGTTTGAAGAGATGGTCGCTCGCGCCGCGTCGCTGACCGCCACGCCGCAGGTGAACAAGGTGGTGCTGTCGCGCCTGATTGATATCGCGACCGATAAACACATTGATAGCGGTGCGCTGATGGAGCGTCTTATCGCCCAGAACCCGGCGAGCTTTAACTTCCACGTGCCGCTGGAAGACGGCGGCGTGCTGCTCGGCGCCAGCCCCGAACTGCTGCTGCGTAAAGAGGGCGCGCACTTTAGCTCGCTGCCGCTGGCAGGCTCTGCGCGCCGTCAGCCGGACGACGTATTGGATCGCGAAGCGGGCAATAAGCTGCTGGCCTCCGAAAAAGACCGTCACGAGCACGATCTCGTAACCCAGGCGATGAAGGCCATTCTGGCACCGCGCAGCCACCACCTGAGCATGCCGTCTTCCCCGCAGCTCATCACCACGCCGACGCTGTGGCATCTGGCGACGCCGGTTGAAGGTGACGCGCGTGACAACGAAAACGCCCTGACGCTGGCCTGCCTGCTGCACCCGACCCCGGCGCTGAGCGGCTTCCCGCATGAGGCGGCAAAAGAGCTGATTGCCGAGCTGGAGCCGTTCGACCGCGAGCTGTTCGGCGGCATCGTCGGCTGGTGCGACAGCGAAGGCAACGGCGAGTGGGTGGTGACCATCCGCTGCGCGCGTCTTCGCGAAAATACCGTTCGCCTGTTTGCCGGCGCGGGCATTGTGCCGGCCTCCTCGCCGGTGGGCGAGTGGCGCGAGACGGGCGTGAAGCTCTCCACCATGCTTAACGTGTTTGGCCTGCACTAAGGAACGCTCATGACTATTCCCTTTACCCGCTGGCCTGAGGAATTCGCCCGCCGCTACCGTGAAAAAGGCTACTGGCAGGATCTGCCGCTGACCCACATCCTGACGGATCGCGCGGACAGCGATGCCGTGGCGATTATCGACGGCGAACGGCACATCACCTACCGCGCGTTTCATCAGGCGGTGAATAACCTCGCGTCCGCTCTTCAGGCGCGCGGGCTGCAGCGCGGCGAGACGGCGCTGGTGCAGCTCGGAAACGTGGCCGAGTTCTACATCACCTTCTTCGCGCTGCTGCAAATCGGCGTCGCGCCGGTGAACGCGCTCTTTAGCCATCAGCGCAGCGAGCTGAACGCCTACGCGGAGCAGATCAAACCCGCCGCGCTGATTGCCGATCGCGACCACGCGCTGTTTGCGGGCGATGATTTTCTTAACACCTTTGTGGATGCGCACCGCTCGGTTCGCGTCGTGCTGCTGCGCGGCGATAAGGACGAACACGCCCTGGAAGCGGCGATTTCGCGTCCGGCGGACAACTTCATCCCGAACCCGACGCCCGCCGACGAAGTGGCGTTTTTCCAGCTTTCCGGCGGCAGCACCGGCACGCCGAAGCTGATCCCGCGCACGCACAACGATTACGACTACAGCATCCGCCGCAGCAACGAGATTTGCGGCATCACCGCCGAAACGCGTTACCTGAACGCGCTGCCCGCAGCGCATAACTACGCCATGAGTTCGCCGGGATCGTTAGGCGTCTTCACCGCGGGCGGCTGCGTGGTGCTGGCGAACGATCCGAGCGCCACGCTCTGCTTCCCGCTGATTGAACGGCATCAGATTAACGTCACCTCGCTGGTTCCTCCGGCGGTGAGCCTGTGGTTGCAGGCGATTGCCGACGGCGCGGGAAGCGCGCAGCTCAAATCCCTCAGGCTACTGCAGGTGGGTGGCGCACGCCTCTCCGCCTCGCTCGCGGCGCGCATTCCGGCGGAAATCGGCTGCCAGCTTCAACAGGTGTTCGGCATGGCGGAAGGGCTGGTGAACTACACCGCGCTCGACGACGCGCCGGAACGCATCATCAACACCCAGGGCCGCCCGATGTGCCCGGACGACGAAGTTTGGGTGGCGGACGAGAACGGAAACCCGCTGCCGCGCGGTGAGGTTGGGCGTCTGATGACGCGCGGGCCGTATACCTTCCGCGGCTATTTCAACAGCCCGGAACACAACGCCAGCGCCTTTGACGCCGACGGCTTTTACTGCTCCGGCGATCTGATTGCCATTGACGAGCAGGGCTACATCACCGTGCAGGGGCGCGAGAAAGATCAGATCAACCGCGGCGGCGAGAAGATCGCCGCCGAAGAGATTGAAAACCTGCTGCTGCGCCACGAGGCGGTGATCCACGCCGCGCTGGTGAGCATGGAGGACAGCCTGCTGGGCGAAAAAAGCTGCGCGTATCTGGTGGTGAAACAGCCTCTGCGCGCGGTCGAGGTGCGCCGCTTCCTGCGCGAGCAGGGCGTTGCCGAATTCAAGCTGCCGGACCGCGTGGAGAGCGTGGATGCGCTCCCGCTAACGCCGGTCGGTAAAGTCGATAAGAAACAGTTGCGCCTGTGGCTTGCTGAACGCACCCGGGGCTGAGGAACAGAGTATGGCCATTCCAAAATTAACCGCTTACGCGCTGCCGACCGCCGCAGATCTGCCGGCCAACAAGGTGAACTGGGCGTTTGAGCCTGAACGTGCCGCGCTGCTAATCCACGATATGCAGGAGTATTTCCTGAACTTCTGGGGCGAAAACAGCGCGATGATGCAGCAGGTGGTGGCGAATATCGCCAGACTGCGCGCTTACTGCAAAGCGCACAATATTCCCGTCTACTACACCGCCCAGCCGAAAGAGCAGAGCGACGAAGACCGCGCCCTGCTGAACGACATGTGGGGGCCGGGCCTGACCCGCTCGCCGGAGCAGCAGCGGATTGTCCGTGAACTGACCCCGGACGAAGCGGACACGGTGCTGGTGAAGTGGCGCTACAGCGCGTTTCACCGCTCGCCGCTGGAGCAGATGCTGAAAGAGACGGGACGAAACCAGCTGCTGATTACCGGCGTGTACGCCCACATCGGCTGCATGACCACCGCCACCGATGCCTTTATGCGCGACATCAAGCCGTTCTTTATTGCCGACGCGCTGGCGGATTTCACCCGCGACGAGCACCTGATGTCGCTCAACTACGTGGCCGGACGCTCGGGCCGCGTGGTAATGACCGACGAGCTGCTGCCGTCCGTTCCGGCGACCAAAGCCGCGCTGCGTGAGCTGATCCTGCCGCTGCTGGACGAGTCCGACGAGCCGATGGATGACGAAAACCTGATCGACTACGGTCTGGATTCGGTACGCATGATGGCGCTGGCCGCCCGCTGGCGCAAAGTGCACGGTGACATTGATTTCGTAATGCTGGCAAAAAATCCAACAATCGACGCCTGGTGGGCGCTGCTTTCCCGCGAGGTGAAGTGATGGCGGGTTTTGATTTTACCGGCAAAACCGTCTGGGTGACGGGCGCGGGGAAGGGGATAGGCTACGCGACGGCGCTGGCGTTTGTGGAGGCGGGCGCACGGGTGACCGGGTTCGATCTGGCGTTTCCGCTGGGGGATTATCCGTTCGCCACCGAAACCCTGGACGTGGCGGATGCCGCGCAGGTGCAGGAAGTGTGCGGGCGCGTGCTGGCGTCGCTTGAACGGCTGGACGTGCTGATCAACGCGGCGGGCATTCTGCGCATGGGGGCGACGGACCAGCTTTCGCAGGAGGACTGGCAGCAGACCTTCGCGGTTAACGTCGGCGGCGCGTTCAACCTGTTCCAGCAGACGATGGGCCAGTTCCGCCGTCAGCAGGGCGGGGCGATAGTCACCGTGGCGTCCGACGCGGCGCACGCGCCGCGCATCGGCATGAGCGCCTACGGCGCGTCGAAGGCGGCGCTGAAAAGCCTGGCTATGACCGTCGGGCTGGAGCTGGCGGGCAGCGGCGTGCGCTGTAACCTGGTGTCGCCGGGCTCAACGGACACCGATATGCAGCGCACCCTGTGGAAAAGCGACGATGCGGAGCAGCAGCGCATTCGCGGCTTTGGCGAGCAGTTCAAGCTTGGCATTCCGCTGGGCAAAATAGCTCGTCCGCAGGAGATAGCCAGCACGGTGCTGTTCCTTGCATCCGATGCCGCCAGCCATATCACCCTGCAGGATATCGTGGTGGACGGCGGCTCCACGCTGGGAGCGTAAGATGATCTGGAAACGTCATTTACCGCTCGAGGAGCTGAACGCGACCAGCCTGAATACGCTGGTGGCGCATCTCGGCATTGTCTATACCCGTATCGGTGACGACACGCTGGAAGCGGAGATGCCGGTGGATGCGCGCACCCATCAGCCGTTTGGCCTGCTGCACGGCGGCGCGTCGGCGGCGCTGGCGGAAACGCTGGGATCGATGGCCGGTTTTCTGATGACCCGCGACGGGCAGAGCGTGGTGGGGACGGAGCTTAACGCCACGCACCATCGTGCGGTCTCTCACGGCAAAGTGCGCGGGGTATGCCAGCCGCTGCATCTGGGGCGTTCGAGCCAGAGCTGGGAGATTGTGGTATTCGACGAGCAGGGGCGGCGGTGCTGCACCTGTCGGTTGAGCACGATGGTGTTGGGCTAAGCCAGGCAGATCAAAGTGATCGGCTTAACACTGTGGTGTAAATCTCTGGTTTGACCACGCATTATTGCGTTTCAAAGTTGTTAAATTTTTCCGGTTGTTCTAGAAACAAAATGTAACATCTCACTGTTTCACAACAACGGACAACAACTATGAACAACTCAGGGAAATACCTTATATGGGCAGGGCTCTCCGTTGTGGGAGCCTTTGCCCTGGGCTATATCGCCCTCAACCGGGGGGAACAGATCAATGCGCTCTGGATCGTGGTCGCCTCCGTCTGCATTTATCTGATCGCGTACCGTTTTTATGGCCGCTATATCGCCAAGAACGTTCTGGCCGTTGACGCTACGCGCATGACGCCTGCCGTCCGCCATAACGACGGGCTGGACTACGTGCCGACCGACAAAAAAGTGCTGTTCGGTCACCATTTTGCGGCGATTGCCGGAGCGGGCCCGCTGGTAGGGCCGGTGCTGGCGGCGCAGATGGGCTACCTGCCGGGGATGATCTGGATCCTCGCGGGCGTGGTGCTGGCGGGCGCGGTGCAGGATTTTATGGTGCTGTTCGTCTCCACC